>JAUYPI010000012.1 GCA_030697645.1 bacterium
GGCTCGGTCGCTCTGTCCTCGGCGCCGACCTGCCAAGAGCCCCGGGCTCGGGTTATTGACTGGACCACGCTCGGCGCCTGCGGAGTCGCCGAAATGGCAGTTTCGTAATTCACAGCCGCCGGGGCGGTGCCACGAAGCCGCTAGGACAAATAATACTGTGGCATCGTTCTATCGAAGCATAGTATCAAGGCTCTGTCATCGACAATACAAATCCAAATATGCCGTAAATTTTTATATTTTAAGCCAATTTTTGATCTTTTGCGCAATGACGCGTTCCGGCTTTAGACGCGCCAACGTCAAAATCTCCTCCCCCGACCGGCACGCCGATGCGGGCGGCGGAAACCGCGGTCTCGCGTCTCCGGACGGCCCCTACCCGCCGCGTATGCTACTCGCGGCGAGCGCGGGGGGCGAGCGGGCCTCTCCTCGCGAGCGCCGCCGGCGAGAGGCGAAATTTCTGAAATGCGGATGCTCTTTTTGATAAACGACTCGATTGCGCGAATTCCGCGCTTCTCATTCGGGAGCGCGAAGGAGATCGCGTGTCCTGCAGCTCCGGCGCGGGCCGTGCGGCCTATCCGGTGCACATAGTCCTCCGACTGCGCCGGTAGATCGTAATTCAACACGAGCTCAATCCCCTGGACGTCAATCCCGCGCGAGGCGATATCGGTCGCGACGAGCACGCGGTATTTCCCGATCTTGAAGCCGTCGAGCGCATCCCGCCGCTGCCCGAGGGAGCGGTTCGAGTGGAGCTCTGCGCACGTCTCTCCTGCTCCACGAATCATTCGCGCCAAACGGCTCGCGCCATACTTCGTTCGCGTGAAGACGAGCACCGAGCCGCCTCGCTCTGCGAGCACCTTCAGGAGCTGCCGCGGCTTTTCCTCTCTTCCAACCACGAAAATCTCCTGACTTACGCGCTCGACCGTAGTGCCGGACGGAGCGATTTCGATCCGCACCGGAAACTGCATATAGTCTGTCGCAATGCGCATAATCGCGGAAGAGAGCGTCGCGGAAAAGAGCATGGTTTGGCGCTTGGCAGGAACGGCAGAGAGGATCGTCTTCATCTGCGGCAAAAAGCCCATATCGAGCATCCGATCCGCCTCGTCGAGCACGAGCACTCGCACGCTCTGAAGCCCGAGTGTCTTCTGCCGCAGGTGGTCAATCAGCCGCCCGGGCGTTACGACGAGGATGTGGGGACGGCTCCGAAGCTCCCTCATTTGCGGCCCCATTGATTGCCCGCCGATGAGCACCGCGCTGCGAAGACCCGCACTCCTGCCGACGCTCTGCAGTTGCTCATTTACCTGGAGCGCGAGCTCCCGCGTCGGCACCACCACAAGCCCTTGCCCCTTCTCGCGCGCGAGGGTTTGGAGCATGGGGATGCCGAACGCAAGGGTCTTCCCGGTGCCGGTCTGCGCAATGCCGACGATGTCCTTCCCCTCAATCGCGATCGGAATCGACTGACTCTGGATCGGCGTCGGCGAGACGTAGCCGAGCCCGTCGAGCGCAGCTAAAAGTCCCGGGGCGATCCCGAGACCGTAGAATGTCACCTGTGTATTCTGTTGTACTTGTTCGGTTTCCGTCATTGTCTTAAATATTGCTTTGAGTTTTTCGTTTGGAATTTCGAAAAATTTTGGCGTGGTATCTCCCTCTTCGAGATTGCGCCCTATCTTTTTTGAAAAACTCACTGAGTCAAGACTAGCATAAAATATATATACTGTCAAGTGATTTGACGGCAACGACGTATAATCCAAAATACGGCTCTATTGAGTCGTTAAAAGAACGTGCTGCATTACTCAAAATACTCGGGGCGGTTGTCTCGCATCCACTCGAGGATCTGGCGCATGACGAACACGCCGCCGACGGTGTTATGCGATGGGCCACTCTCCATGAGGACAGTGAACGCGAATCGTGGACGCTCAAAGGGCGCAAACCCAAGCACCCACGAGTTAACGCGCTCCTTGCTGATGCCGAGCTGCGCCGTGCCGGTCTTTGCCGCAACCCGCACCCCTCTGAGTGAGAGTCCCTGGGCCGTGCCGTACTCCACGGCAGCCCGCATTCCCTCGCGTACGACGATCAAGTCATTTGCGGCGAACCCGAGATCGCGCGCGAGAGCGTTCGCCGTCTGGGGTGCACCACTTCCTGTGAGATGAGCGCCTGTTGCCTCGCTACCGCGAGAGGCGCGCAGTGTCGGCGTAAGAAGCTGCCCGCCGTTTGCAAGCGCCGCGGTCGCGCGCACAACTGAGAGCGGCGTCACTTGCACCCCATACTGCCCGATCGCGGTATTGTAGGTATCGCCAATGCGCCATGGCTCACCCGCAAAGTGCTCCGCTTTCCACTCCGGGTTCGGGATCGTGCCGCTCTCCTCCCCTGAGAGTTCGATGCCTGTCGGCTCGCCGATACCAAACCGCCGCAGCGTACGCTCAATCCCCGCAATCCCGAGCCCCCTCTGTCCGCCATACCCGCCGCCGATCTCGTAAAAATAAACATTCGACGAAACCGCGATCGCGCGTCGCATGTCAGTAGCGCCGTGCGCCTTCCAGTCGAGAAAGACACTCGGCCTTGAAGGGTCGAACGGATTCGGCACAGTGAGCGAGCCGGTGCTCACAATCAGAGTCCCCGGCGAGATGACGCCCGCGTCGAGCGCGCCGAGCGCGAGAAATGGCTTCACGATAGAACCCGGCGCGTAAAGCCCGCTCACCGCCCTGTTGAGAAACGGCGCGTGCGGGTCAGAACGATATCGTTCAATAGTCGTCGTTGAACGGTCATTCGTGAGCGCCTCCGAGCTGTATTCTGGAAAACTCACGAGAGCGAGCACCTCGCCGCTCGTAGAGTCCATGATAACGCCGGCGCCTCCCTGAAACCCGTACTCTGCCGCCGTCGCGGCAATCGTCCCGTAGAGCTTCTCTTGGAGCTCCGCGTCAACCGAGAGCTTCACGCCCGATCCATCCTTTAGTTCAGAAAAAATGCTCGAGGAGACCACCGCGCCGAGTGCATCCACCTCGACAATCCGCCGCCCGTTCTGTCCCGTAAGAGTGCTGTTAAACGTCGCCTCAACGCCGGCTTCCCCCACAAAATCTTCACGGTAGAAAAATCCTGCCGCGTCACGCGAGGGATAGTTCACGTAACCCAAGAGATGCGCAAATCCAGCTCGTGTCGTGAAGCGGCGCTCGGCGAAGGCCTCCGTGCCGGTCGCATTCCATGCAAGTGCCTCCCCACGGCGGCTATAGAGGAGACCCCGTTCAGAAAAAACGACGGCGTGACGCAGCCGATTCTCCTCGCTCTCTTCGGCGTAGGCAGAGCCGTCCGCGATCTGAAGCCGCCACGCACGCAGTAGAAATATCGAACCGATCGCACAAAAAAGCACCCCGAGGACGAGGAGGCTTTTGCGGCCGAGTGGTCGCTCCAGGCGCCCTTCAAACTGCGCCGTATCGAACTGCGGAAGATTTTTCGAATCGAGAAAAATTTCGTCCGGCGCAATCTCGCGGTAACGGCGAGAGATTCTTTTTTGAAAAAATATGTGCATTTCCTAACTGGCGGAGGGGGTGGGATAGAACTATTTGGAAACCCACGGTTTTGGAACAGCTCACTCGCTCCGCTCGTTCGCTGCCTTCCTCCACGGGGAACTCCCGTTCCCCGACCCCCTCCCGTTCAAATCCCACCCCCTCGGCAAAATATGCTCGCTTCGCTCGGTATTTTGCGGTACCTTTTGGTTAAAATCCGAACCTACTTTGACGAACATCCGGACGAGGAGTAATACCACGGCTCCGGGTGCGCCTTGCGGCGCACCCGCAAAACAGAGAAACTCTCTCCTTATTTTTTGAATTTTTAAGCTCGGGCGCGTTTGAATAGATGCTCCCAGATTATATTTCCATCGCCACATATATACCGACTCCTTGCACAATTAAAAACCGTATATATAATTATGATATGGTATCACAAAAAAGGAAATTTTTATTTGTCTTCCTTATTCTTTTGTTTGCCGGAATAGGCGGCCTGATTTTTGCCCGATTTCCGGTATCGCGTATATTCGGGGTTAATTCAACATTCCCCGGCGTATCCCCATCCTCCACTCCATCAACGGGAGTCGCTGCCCCGGTTGCATCACCAACTCCGCTGCCGACCACGCCAACTCCGCCGGAGAGTATCGGCAAAACTCCACGCGGGGTTTTTGTCCTCATCGGGCGAGCAGCAACTCCCGCCGCAGTGCTTGCAAACCCTTCTATCGCCGGGCTTGTATTCAACCGTCAGTGGGAACTCATCGAAACCAGCAAAGGCACCTATGACTGGGGTGGCCTTGACAGCCAGATATCCCAAGCAGCCGCAGCTGGAAAAATGGTACGAATTGGTATTGCCATCGGCGGACAACATACCCCCAAATGGGTATTTGACGAGGGAGTCACGACCATTTCATTCATTGACCGGAATGAATTCCACCAGGATACATACAATACGTCAGTTGAGATTCCACTGTTCTGGGATCCAACATACCTTGCTCTTAAGAAAGCATTTATTGAAGTTGCAGGCGCACGGTACAACAAGAACCCAGATGTTCACCTGGTGACTGCGGCTTGCGTAAATCCAAATACCGATGACTGGGTGCTCCCAGCTCGGACAGCAAAAGACATTCAGGACTGGAAGAATGCCGGGTATTCCAGTGACAAAATCATTGATGCGTGTAAGCAAATCATGGATGCCACCGTTGCCGCATTTCCCAATAAAACAATTTTTATGGCAGTCGGGCCGATCCCTGCCGGGCTGGATTCAGATCCCGATTATGCCGAGAAAGCGGTTTTGGAATACGCACGGACAACATACCCCGGCAGGTTCCTGTTCGGAAATGGCGCCCTCTCCGCCAAAACCCCGGATCCCGAAAAAGACCAGAATCTTCCGGCACGATGGCAGCTCTTGTATGCTCATCGGCCGAATATCGGCCTGCAAATGCTCTGGACGGCAAGCGACACAAATTCCTGCAGAATGAACGCAAGAAAATCCCCCTGCGATCCCGTAGAGGTCTTGAGAACCGCTGTAATGATCGGAGCGCACTATCAAAGCCAACTGCAGGAAATCTATCTGCAGGATGCATTGAATCCCGCATTGCAGGCAGTTATTAAAGAAGCTGCCACAATACTCGCTGCGGTTCCGGCACCATAAATGCAGGAGCGATATGATGAATATTCGGAAAAATCGGAAAATAAAATCCGCTGAACGGTCTAGCGGATTATTTACTGACTTGGACAGTCAATTACCAAAATATTTCCCTGAAACTTTCCCCACCAGGTAAAAAATAAGTTTTTTCTTAAATTCCGCCGCGTCCGAGCTTAAAAATTCAAAAAAATGAAGAGAGAGTTTCTCTGTTTTGTGGATGTGCCGCAAGACGTACCCGGCGCTGTGGTATTACTCCTCGTCCGGATGTTCATCAAAGTAGGTTCGGATTTTAACCAAAAGGTACCGCAAAATACCGAGCGGAGCGAGCATATTTTGCGGAGGGGGTGGGATTCGAACCCACGTGTCGCTTGCGCGAACAGCGGTTTTCGAGACCGCCCCGTTATGACCGCTTCGGTACCCCTCCAGTGTGCGCACTATATCATTTTTGCTCCCCACTCTAAAGTCCGCTATACTCTCTGCATCAACAGGCCCCATCGTCTAATGGCTCGGACAGCGCCCTTTCACGGCGTAAATCGGGGTTCGATTCCCCGTGGGGTCATGAAAGGCCTGCTTTTGAAGAGCTATCAGACGGAATCCAACGTTAACTCAAGCGGAGTCCCAACTGGCTGGAAGCGCTATTACCGTTCCTCGAACCGTCTCTATTAGCGTACGGCTCGATACTTTGACCAGCGGCAGGGCAATATCCTGCCGATTGCTTGTTTTTTAGCCCAAAACGACATACTCTAATTTTATGAATACAGCCAAAAAGACAGCAATCATTCTACTCGCAGGAGTCCTCTTGGTAGGCCTTGCGATATTTTTAGTGGCAAACAAAAAGAAGCCCGCCGATACGGTCCCGACCGTCCCCAGCTCGCCGTCCGCTCCTCTTGCGTATAGCGACCTTTACCCGGTCGCTACCTCAAGCACTCTCTACGGCGGATGGGACAAGTACGTGAATGCCAAGCACGACTATACAATTTTCCACCCCCGGCAAATGGGTCCATATTCTGGCGAAGATGAGTCTGACGAGCGGCAGTGGGATACTATCAAACTTGAGCGAAGCGACCACCCGAACAGTGAATGGTCGGTTCGCGTCTCCCTTGAAGCATGGGAGCCCGCAGCGACCTATACGTGGACTAACAAACGTGTTGACGCCGTTGACCTAAAAACATTCGCAGAAGAATCAAAAGAGGCTATGTCCCTCGGCACGACTCCCGGCGTAGATGAGATACCGTCGGAAATCAAAGAAACCACGGTCGGCCCCAAAAAGGCCTACGTGTTCAGCTGGCACGATCAAGCAACCCTTTTTATAGAGCACAATGGAACCAAATTCGTCATCATGTATAGCGAAGACCCTGTCTCGGGGATGATCGCCAAGTCTATGACGTTCGGTAATTGATCCGCAAAAGGCCTATCGAGACACCACCGCGTCTAACTCTCGGATACTGATAGCGATATATCCCCGCCATCCCAAAAGTTCTGAAAGCCAGCCTGTAAGGTCATAATAAAAAAAGACGATGCGTCTCTTTTTTTTTGCATATGACCCCACGGGGGCGGAGGGGGACGGGGAACCTGCTGGTTCCCCGTGGAGGAGAGCAGCTCACCAGCCAATTCCGAAGAATTGGCTGGTGAGCGTTGAGAACCGTGGGTTCTCAAAATCCCCTGGGGTCACAAAACTTGCACCTCCGGCTCGAGTGTAATGCCGGTCGCGCGAGAGACCGCATCTTGGATACGCGCGGCAAACGCGAGGATATCGCTCGCGCGGGCGCTGCTGTAGTTCACGATCGCAAGCGCGTGGTGCCCTGATGAGCCGACCGCGCCATCGCGCACGCCTCGCATCCGCGCAACGTGCTCGATGAGCCAAGCGGCAGGCACCTTCCGAAGTCCCGCGCCTGCCTCGTGCGCAGGCATCGTCGGGTATGCGAGCTTGAGCTGGCTGTAGCGCTCCGCGCCGATAACCGGATTTTTGAAAAACGAGCCGGCAGTGCCCACGCGATCAATGTCGGGAAATTTCGCGCGGCGGATCGTGAGCACCGCCTCGCGCATTGAGGAGAGCGTCGGTGCAACGCGACGCTGGGCAAAATATTCACTGAGGTCGCGGTACGAGATGTCCGGCGCGCCCTCCACGTCAAGCCGGTACGTCACGGCGGTTATAATGAAGCGCTTCCCTTCCTTTGTTTTAAAAAAACTGTCGCGGTAGCAAAACGCGCACTCATCCGCGTTGAACACGCGCGCGACCATGCCCTCGGTATCAAACGCCTCGACTGAGACAATGCGCGAGCCGACTTCGGCGCCGTAGGCGCCGACGTTTTGTATCGGTGTCGCGCCAACAAGCCCCGGAATGCCGGAGAGGTTTTCAATGCCCCACAGCTCGCGCGCGACTGCCTCCAGGACGAGCCCGTCCCAGACCTCTCCTGCGGCAGCGCGCACCTCGATCGCACCGCCCTCTCGTCTGCGGAAACTCCGACCGCGGAGCGCCATAGCGATGACGAGGCCGCGCACTCCCTCATCGCGAACGACGACATTCGAGCCGCCGCCAAGGATGGTAATCGCGAGGTCGCGCTCACGCGCGAAGCGCACCGCTCGCGCAAGTTCTCCCTCATCCCGCACAGCGCAAAAAAAGTCGGCGGTGCCGCCGACACGAAAGGTCGTCCGTGGCGCGAGGGTGACATCGCGCTCTACGATAAGCGATTCATCTATCTCATGTCTCATGGATGCACACTAACAGCCGGCGGGGCTAACCTCCTGAAACAATGTTCTTATGAGTGCGACCGCCGGCTGTGAGTGAGCGCCACCATATTAAACCTCCAGTGTGAAGCATACGTTATGTAACTTTGAATAACGAGATTGTAAGACATCCGATGTCCAACGTTCCAGTCTGAATTTCCAAATTCCAAAAAACAAGCTCCAAACAAATCTCAATACACAAATTCCAACTTCCAAACACGGACTATGCCGTGCTTGTGATTTGAATCATTGGAATTTGTTTGGAAATTGTTTTTTGGAAATTGGAGCTTCGTCGTGGTGTGACATCGGAGTCTCGGGTCGGCACTTTCGCTATTCAAAGTACAGTATATGCGGCTTCACAAGAAAACACAAAACCCCGCGGGTGCGGGGCTTTGTGCAGAACATTGCGAGGCAATTCCTGCACTCACGGCGCTACTATAGCACAACGCAGCGCGCACTGTCAAATGCGCGTACTGGTTGACTAATACTACATCAAAATGCAAAACCCTCTCAACGTTGCAGTCGAGAGGGCGGGAACTGTTCTGCGCTTCGTATTTTTAGCGCATGCCAGTAGCCCTTTAGCTGTTTAACCTCAGCAATCCTTCAATCACAGCTTGCGGGAACGTTGGATGATCGCGAGTCACGCCGCATATCGCATGCAAATCTGGATGTTGCTGAAAATTGGCAAGCCAGCTTATCTTTATGTCTAACACCACCAGCTGGAGTATGAGTGATACTCTACTCCGGTACTCATCAAGAAAGAGCTCCAATAAATCAGAGAGCATATCGGCACGTAAAGAAACCATGCCTTCGGGTGATTGGTTCTCCAAAACCGTCCTTACTTCTTGTGCGCCTTTTTGAGTCAACGCCTCCTCTGCTTGAAAAATCGCATCCGTCCTTTCTTTCACCAACTTCAATAGTCCTTGATCAAAGCGGTGCTCTTCCGAATAGTTTGCCAAAGGGACTTCAAACATAATCACGCCCTCCTTAATTAGGCGATAGGATTGAGGCCGTCGGGCGGGTACTTGACTACCAGTCATAAATACAGGAAAATACGACGCATGTCAAGGACAGCACAGAAAGGCCGGGGAGCGGGAGTGCGGCGCGGTGCACCTGTGCCGCGACAGCTCCACAGCACAAAACCCGTGCGCCCGTCGCACCACACCGGCCGCATCGCACTCACATCCCGCGGTGTCGGCTATATCGCGATCGAGGGATTTCCACAAGATATAGAAATTCAGCGCGAACGGCTCAATACCGCGCTTGACGGTGACGAGGTAGAAATTGAGCTCCTGCCGCATCGGCACGGCGAACGGCAGCAGGGATCGGTTGTCCGCATTATCGAACGCGCGCGTGAGGAGTTTGTGGGCGTAGTTGCAAAAGACGCCCGCGGCTACTTTCTCATGCCGGATAACCGCCGCGTCTACACGCCATTTTTGATCCCGCCCGAGGAAGCGGAACGACACCGTCTTGCGAGTAATCTTAAGGTGCTCGTGCGGCTTGGCGAGTGGCGCGATCCACTTAAAAATCCAACCGCACATATCGTACGTGTGCTCGGGGAAAAGGGTCTCCATGAGACGGAAATGGAGGCCGTTCTTGCCGGAAGCGGATTTAATTCGCTCTACCCCTCCGAAGCGGCTGCCGAGGCGCAAGAGATCAAGCGCTCTGCTGCAATCAGTGCCGCAGATATTGGGACGCGCCGCGACTTCCGCGACACGCTCACCTTCACCATTGATCCTGCAGACGCAAAAGATTTCGACGACGCGCTCTCAGTCCGGGAGCGCGAGGACGGCTGCTTTGAGATCGGCATTCATATCGCCGACGTCTCGCACTATGTGCGTCCCGCAAGTGCGCTCGATCGCGAGGCCGCAGAGCGCGCAACGTCGGTCTACCTCGTCGACCGCACGATCCCGATGCTGCCACCGGAGCTCTCGGACGATCTCTGCTCGCTAAATCCTGACGAGGACAAGCTCGTCTTCTCCGTGCTCTTTCTCCTCAACCAAGAAGCGCATGTCCGCGAGCGCTGGTTTGGGAGAGGAATCATCCATTCGAACCGCCGTTTTAGCTACGAGGAAGCGCAGCAACAGATCGCTGATGTGCGAAAAGAAGAGGGCGGTGAGCTCTCATCCGAGCACACTCCATACCCTCACGCGCTCGCCGCGCTCAATGCGCTTGCAAAAAAGCTCAAGCAACGCCGCGTGGCGGCCGGCGCAATCGAGTTTGAAGAGCCGGAGGTGCGCTTTACACTCGACAAAGACAAGCGGCCGATTGCAGCTGTGGTAAAAGAGCGCCTTGAGGCGCACCAGCTCATCGAGGAATTTATGCTCCTTGCAAATCGCGAGGTCGCCGAGCTCATTGGGCAGAGCGGGCGCGGCAAGGACGTCGCTCGCCCCTTCCTCTACCGCGTGCATGACGCGCCGGACCCGGAGAAAATCGAGGAGCTCGCGGTCTTCCTCCGCGCGATCGGCCACGAGCTCGATGTGCCAAAAACCGGCAGTGTCAGAGCGAAAGACCTCAATGCGCTCTTCTCGCGGCTCGAGGGCCATGCCGCGGAATCGCTCGTGAAGAAAGCGGCACTCCGCGCCATGGCAAAAGCCGTCTACACGACGGCAAATATCGGGCACTATGGACTCGCCTTCGGCTACTATACCCACTTCACCTCGCCGATCCGCCGGTACCCGGACGTGCTCGTCCATCGCCTCCTCGCGCGCTACCTCGCACGCGAGCGCGTCGGGCAGGATGAGCTCGCCGCGCTTCGAGCACACGCGCTCCACGCATCCGCCCGCGAGCGAGCCGCAATGGATGCAGAACGCGCATCAGTGAAATACAAACAGGTTGAATTTCTCTCGACCCGCGTCGGGGAAGAGTTTGACGCTCTGGTCTCGGGTGTCACCGAGTGGGGCATCTACGTTGAAGAAAAAACTAGCCGCGCCGAGGGTATGATCGCGCTCCGCTCCCTCACCGACGATTACTATGAACTTGACGCACATAACTATCGCATGGTCGGCTCCCGCACCAAACGCGCCTTCTCGCTCGGAGAGAAACTCCGCGTCCGCCTCGTGGGCGCGGACCTCGACCGCCGCACGCTTGACTTCGTGCCCGTTTCCAGCACAAAAATAGCCTGAGTTTTTATCGTTGGACCTATTGCCTATCGTCAAGGTACCCCCTGCCAGGTCGCTCCACGGCACCGTCGTTGAACCAAGAATCGTACTACCAAACTGATCGCAGCCACTACGACGGTGAGATATATAGCAAGTAGGAACACCGCAATTACGTTCGGATAATAATAAGAGGATTGTTCTCTGGTTGGTGTAGGAGGCTCCACTGGTGAAAGAAACTCTGGTGTACCCCTAGGAATGATCATGTCTCGTAGATTCACGTCCATATACGATATACAACAGTTGATCGGGATGCTTGGTTAGCGGCATTCCACTCTCAATCCCCGTTCAATTCGTTCAATTCCCGGCCTCTCCGTTACGCCAAACTGGTGCTGTCCTCAAGGACGGCACCAGTTTGGCTTCATTGCGGGCATAGGGTGCGAGCAATTTGATAGAAGTTGGATAAAGGGACGATACTCGGGAGAGAGTTTTCGCCCACTCTCCAAGGTATAATCCTCGGGTCGGGGTGACCATTCATCGGTTGTTGCATTCTGGCGTTGGAACTTTTATGAGATGTGGCCACCAACAGAACCCCCCCAAGTGGCTTCACTTGGGGGTTAAAAGTGTCTCAGCGCGAGCTCAATCACTTGCAGAGACGTGAGACGATTAAAACGAGGGCGAATCTTGAAACGAGCTGGAAAAGGGCTCAAACCTTTTTTCTGCAGCTGCGGGGCAAGCCGATCATGAGGGCAAGAATAATACCAAACACCCCTGCCAATTTTTGCTCACCACGTCCAAAAATAATGGCCGCTAGCGACATGAGGAGTAAAACGATGAAACAACCAAGATTGAAATAAAATTCTTCCGAATCCTCGGTGCCACGAATTCTCTCAAGGAGCTTCTTCATGCCGTCTTCCTTTCTTGTGTGAAGTTCTTATCGTGGGTTGAGAGAGACTATGAGCAATATAACCCACAGTGCCATGAAACCTCCGATGAGTGGGTTGAGAATACGGATCGTGCGGGTTGCTCCTCGCATGGTCATTAATTCAGAACCGAACACCCGATTTGCAGCGCGGTTTGATGATTCAAGCACGCGCATGCGTTGCGTCCAATGTTCAATCCACCGGGTAATTCTTATGGTCATTCTCCGCCATAACCATCCTAAACAGAAGCCAGCGATACAAGCCGCAGCATACTCCAACGACCCTCTTCGAAACTGCGTCACGACGAGGGAGAGAATAGCCGAGTGTATTACAAAAAACAACTGTGTAATGCTCCAGCGCAGATTGATGTCGTAATGACGAAAAAACGTGAGGTTTGAAAACGCCGCTTGCTGCTCTTGGTCCATGAATCCTCCTACTGCTTAATGTTTAGTTTAGTGCGAGGGGACATTACTAAGGATACATTATCATACATATAGATACCTGTCAAACCGGCCGGGCACCTTTATTTTGGGCCATAAAACCGTAGCGACAACAAAAAGCCCACAGGAGACCTTTCGACCCAGTCCGGGTTTCTTCATGCTCCCCTCCATTCCAGCAAAAACCAGCACGATCGTGCTGGTTTTTGCTTCCATTGCGGGGCCGGGAATTGAACCCGGGTCTGGAGGTTATGCATACCACTACGGCTTTCGCCGCGTGCCTTCTGACACATAACGTGGTCTGGACTGTACCTTCACCCCGCCACTTTGAAGACGCTAGGAAGCGTAGCAAAATGACGGGGGCCTGCCTACCAGTCTCTACACCTTCCCAGCACCACCCTGCACTTTGGTCACAAAGTGCAGGGTGGTGCTGGGCTTGGCTCGGGATTGCCATCTCTCCACTCACAGTGTGAGAGGAAGGTTCCCCCGATTTTGACAAGTGAACGATTTGGAGCTTGCGCCCCAACGGACCCAATATTGAGCCTCCCGAGATACCGCTTCTCCACCCCGCTCTTAGAGCATACCTCTGTGCCGCGCTACTCGCAAGCCTGCGACAGTTAAAAATCACGCAGTATGCGAAACACTTTCACCTCCGAGAACTCCGGGTCTTCATAAAAAAGCTCGAAGCGCGGATCGTGCGTGAGCATCTCAAGGTAGCGGTCATCGAGTGACGGCACGGCGCTGTCCACGAACGCAAACTCGGCACCGATATCATGCGCGAGCACATCATAGGGGTCAGAGACGTCCGCATCGCCCTCGCTACAGTGAGACCGCGGACAGACCAGAGCGCCCGAACCAGTGTGATAGAGCAGCCAATAGAGCGCGGGGTCGAAAAAGTAGGTGAACGTCGGGTCCATGCCGGTTGCGTAGGTATTATGCGTATTCCAAAACACGAGTCGCGGGTACAGGCCAAAACTCAAGTTGAACACGAGCGAGCCCGGTGCCGAATCCGCGGCCATCGCGAGCGCCGCGCCACGGTAACGAAGCTCGTCCCCTGAACGATTCGAGACCGTGAAGTAGGCCGTGAGGGCGGTCGTCACCATGAACACGGCAAGAGTAGCCCCCCCAAAACGCAACAGAAAAGAGCGGCGCGCCACAACGCTCTCAATGAGTTCCTTCACGTTAGCATCGAGGTGACGCGCGGGGTCAATACGCCGCATTCGTGTGCGGATCTCCCGCACCGCTCGTGGCAGCCGCTCTGCAGAGATCAAAAAAAGAGCAAGGAACGCCACCGGTATGGCGTATTCGGCGGCACGCTGCACGAACATCGTCAGCGTCATCAGCACAAGGGAAGACGTGAGGAAGTAAAACTCACGAAACGTCATCCGATCCCGCCATGAAAGAGGAGACGTGCGATCAGTCCGTATAAAAAAGAATATCGAAGCAATGAACGGCACGAACCACATGATTTCTGCCGGTATGAGCGAAAGCTCGTAGAGCTCTCCGCCTTCCGGTACGACAGCGCGAAAACGATTGACGATCGCCATAAGGTGCACCACCATGCCATTAAAAAGATAGCGCAGCGGATCGCTGTGGAGCGCGGTGCCGAGGGTAAGTCCTGAGAGCACGGCAAGAAACGGTGCATACAGAGTCGAATTTAGACGAAAAGAACCTCGGTACAGAGTCCAGGAGGCGAGGTAAAGGCCGAGCGGCAAAAACAGGAGGAACGACGCACCGTAGAAAAGAGGCAGCAGCACCGCAAGGAAAAAAAGAAGCCACACACGCCGCCGCTCGAGCGCCACGAACGAAAGGAACACGACTGACGCGGCAAAGACATGCGGGCGCAGGAGCAACATGCGGAAAAAGAATATCGGGGAGAACGCGAACAGGGTCACGCAACCGAGAAGGGCGAGAAAAATCCGTGCGCGGCGCGCGCCCGGGCTCCGCGATTCGACGAGGTAGCGCGCGAGCACGAGAAAAAAAATGAGGAAAAATAGCGCCGCGCCGAGCGCGTGGAACACCTTCGAGCCCATGATGGCGGCCGGTACATCGTCGCCGAAAACCCTCGTAAAGGGCGCGAGGGCGCGGTGGTACCAGACGTAGAGATCATCCTGGGGGCCTCGGAGTGTCGAGAACACCGGTATCTGCATCACGCTCCCATCCCTATACGAGATCGCGTGGCGCAGATGATAGTAGGGGTCATCCGACGTCGAGAGGGCAGTGCCTGCGGTATTAATTAAGAGCGCGAGTGAAAAGAAAAAGAGAAAAACTGCTATACTGGCAGCACGCATGGAAGACAAACGAAACAACGCGTTTGAGAGTAATCTCGTGAGCATACTGATGCCAGTCTATAACGAAGCGGCGACGCTCGAGCGTGCGATTGAACGCGTGCGTGGTGTCTCCATATTACCCTACCGGAGGGAGCTGGTCATCGTTGACGACGGCTCGACTGATGGCTCGGGTGATATTCTCGCACGGGCAGCGCGCGATTTTCACGATATTCGAGCGCTCTACCACGCCAGAAATCGTGGCAAGGGCGCAGCGCTTAAGAGTGCGCTCGCCGTATCGCGCGGCAACATTATCATATTTCAAGACGCGGACCTCGAGCAAGACCCGCGCGACCATCCACGCCTTCTTGCGGCGCTCGAGAGCTCGAGCGCCGTTTTTGGCTCCCGGAACCTCGAACGCGCCACAAGACCCCAGTACTCTCACTATGCGCTCGGCAGCCGCTTCATTACCGCGCTCGTAAACACGCTCTTCCGCGCGCGGCTCACGGACGTGAATAGCGGCTATAAAGCGCTGCGCCGCGAGGCGCTCCGGGGAATCAGCATCAACGCTGACCGGTTCAACTTCTGCGAAGAACTGACAGCGAAGCTCATCAAGAGCGGCGTAGAGATAACCGAGATCCCTATCTCCTACACGCCGCGCACGTTTGCCGAAGGCAAAAAAATCCGCGCATGGGATGGGGTACGCGGAGTGTGGACGGTCATAAAATATCGGTTTGTAAACTGATTTATTTCTCGTTCCAAGTTCGACATCCGGCGACCCACAGAGTCCTTGAAATCCGAATATCGAAGCACGAAATACGAAACAAATTCGAATGTTCAAAATTCAAATGCTCGAAACACGGCCGTCGTGTTTCGGTCATTTGAGCATTTTGATTTCGATATTGTTTCGAATTTCGATATTCGAATTTCGAATTTAGACCTGTTATTCTGCCAACTTCGGCAACGGCGGGGCATCTCCTCCCGGTGGGATGCCCGTCAGCTGGTGCAGCACGCCGACCAGTCCCCAAACTGAGAGCATCACGAAGAGCGTCACCACGCCGTAGACCATAAAGCGGCGACCTTCTTTCTGCGCGTCCTCACTCCCTGAATATATCAATGATTTCAACAGCCCGAAAAGGAAAAAGAAGAGTGCGACGGCAAGGAGCGCCGGGATGGCGCTATCAACGATGTAGAGTATGCTCGTGAGAATAGCAAGAACGCCCGTGTCTTCTGCGCGTGCAATGAGGGGCAGGAGAAAAACCCCTGAACCGATTGCTGGATAAATAAATCTCTTCATGCTTTAGAAATTAGGCGGCGGCAAACCAAAGGTATTTGTAACAATTTTTATGATCGCCGTCGCTCCAACCATAATAGTCATACCGATCACGCCCCACAGCATATGCTTCTTACCATTTGTACGACCCTGGTCGCTCTCGTTCGTTGCGATGAACTCGACGAGCCCCCAGAGGAATACAACCAAAGCGAGCGCGAACATGAGCGCGATCAGAGGGTTGAGAATTTCCTTACTAATCGCCCGAATGATATCGGAAACAGGCTGCATACATTACCAGTATAGCACCTAGATCGCCCGGTGTGGACAAATCCACGACCGGGCGATCTTGCTCTACTGCGAGCAACCTTTCTCGTTCCAGAGGTTAAAGGCTTACCTAGGTGTTGGAATTCCTGGCCCAGCTGGTACGGGCGCGCCGCTAAATCCAGTCAGTTGATTGAGGACGCCAACGAGACCCCACACCG
>JAUYPI010000013.1 GCA_030697645.1 bacterium
TTCTCCTAATATCGTGCTCAATGCATGACCTGATGCAGCTTGGCGCGGAATGAGCGAATCCGAGACGTATCGAGATACGATGAGGATTTCGCGATTGAGCACGAGCCGCATAAGGGCGTGCAGTGAGTGCGAGATGGGGAAATTATTTATGGATGGGGCCTAAGTCCGCGTCGCTTCCGCAAAGTATCCGCGTTCAGTTCGCATTGTAGCCAAGCTCGGCAATGGCTTTGACGAGGGCATCCTTCGTGACCTTTGACGGGTCTATTTCAAAAACGCCGCTCTTGCCCTCGTAGTTCACCGTAGCCGATTTGACGCCGTCCATTCCGGAGGTGAGCATCTGGATGCCCACGGCGCAACTGCCGCAGTGCATACCTTCTATGTGTAAGGTAAGTGTTTCCATAGCGACTGTTCGTTAGTAATTAATGGCTAATAATATCAAACCTGTTTTCTTCACAAGTGCAAAGAGTAAAACCAAAACTCAAGAACAACACAGTAAAAATTCCAAGCTCCAACCAACAAGTTCCAAATAAATTTCAAATTCCAATGCATCAAATCTCAAACACGCACGTTGTGTTTGGAAATTGGATTTTGAATATTGAGATTTGTTTGGAGACGGATTTTTTGCTTGCCCGCCGAAGCCAGCGCGAAGGCGGGGAAATTGGAAATTCGTACTTCCTACATAGGACACGTTTCCGCAGGAGATTCGATCTTTGACCCTCCTGCCTCACCAACCTCCATTCGAAGTCCGAGCTCGGCACCGATTGTTTTCATAATTGTCTCCGGCGTCGTGACTCCCGAATCGAACGTGACGTCAAGCGCACGCTCTTCGTAACGTACCTCGACGCTCGAAACGCCCGGGAGCGAAGAGACGATGCCTTTCATAGTTCCCGGTATCGACGGACAGCCGATGCGGGAGGGATGGAGGGTGATTGTTTCCAACATAAATTTTTATAAAATAGTGCTAACAGTAAAAATTCCTCAAGATATAAAAGATCGAATTTCCAAGCTCCAAATCTACAATTTCCAAATAATTTCCAAATCTCAAAGCGCCAATTTCCAAACACGTCCGTCGTGTTTGAGATTTTAAAATATGGAAATTGAGATTTGTTTGGAAATTGGTTACTTGGAAATTGGAAATTTGTACGCCCGAACGATTACGTTATAAACGAAGCCTTACAACTGTTGCACAATACGCGGCAAAGATACCGTGAATGTGCTCCCCTCCTCTTCTGTGCTGTCAAACGAGAGCGTCCCCCGGTTGCGTTCGATGATGCTTTTCGTGAGGTACAGGCCGAGGCCCGTGCCGTTCGGCTGGAGTTTTTGTGCGTTTGGCGCGCGGAAGAATTTCGTGAACATTTTTACCTGCTGGCTACGCGGGATGCCAATACCGGTATCGGAAACGGAGAGCGTGAGTGCCGCATCGCTCTCCCG
Source organism: bacterium (assembly GCA_030697645.1). Lineage (NCBI taxonomy): Bacteria > bacterium. The sequence continues at coordinate 1,432 of JAUYPI010000013.1, forward strand.
GACAGCAACCGATACCTTCCCGCCGCGTCTCGTATATTGTACCGCGTTCTCCAATAGATTTTCAAGAACGACACCGAGGCTTTGTGGATCGTGCGGAAACGCCGGAAGCGGTTGCGGCGTGAGAGAGAACGAGAACACTATACCGTCCTCCGCCGCGCTTTTCTCGAACTGCCCCACGACAGAGCGGATAAGCGTCTCCGGGGAACTCATTTCAGGACGAAGCCCGTAACGTCCTTCCTCGAGTCGTGCGACGTTGAGCAGATCGCCGATGAGGACCACGAGACGATTTCCCGTCTGTAATACCGTGCCCAGCATTTTTTTATGCGTTTCGGAGAGCGGTCCGAAGTCACCTGCGAGAAGAGCGTTTACCGTCCACTTGATGCCGGTGAGCGGCGTGCGCAACTGGTGCGCGGCGACCGAGACAAATTCAGATTTGATCTGGTCTATCTCTCTGAGCTGCGCGTTGACCTCTGAGAGCTCAAGGTCTCGCCGAACGAGCATTTTTCCGGCGCCATCGAGCTCGGCGAGGAGATCGTGCAACCGTATGTTCGCCTCTTCAACGTGGCGGCGGTTGCGCATGATCAGCATGAATGCAAGCACACCGAGGAGTGTGGTAGCGAGTGCGAGCAGTATCATCTGGCGCTCCGTGGCGAGCGCCTGGCGTTGCGGCTGCTCAACAAATACGCCAAGGCCCGCAGAGCGTATCGGTCGGCCGACTGCAAACACTTTCTCGCCGTGTTCGTTCACATAGCTATCCTCCGACGAAAGTCCGTCAGCAGTCCGACCTTCGGTCACCACCTTTTGCACAATCCGGCGGGATAGGAAGTTCTGACGCAAGAGAATCTGGGAGAGGTTCGGATGCAGCACTTGAAACCCGTTCTTATCTACCACATAGACATGGCCCTGGGGGACGCGGAACGTGCGGAGTGTCTCGAGCAAATTCCTCAGGTTAAGCTCGGCGAGCAGTACGCCCTCGAGGACACCAAGGCGGTAGAGCGGCACGCCGATGGTTGTCCGCGGTTCAAATTCTGGAGAAACAAACACATCCCCTACATTCGCGCTGCCGCCTTGCGCTCGCTCAAACGAATTGTTCGCTGCGAGATTCCGTAAGTCGCTCTCCATTATCAACCGAAAGCGATCCACGCGGCTCTTTTCTTGCCCCGCACGATCGAGCAACGAGACTGACTGGAAACCTATATTTTTTTTGAGCAACTGCTTTATGACCGCTTCCTCGCGACCTGGTTCTATGCCGATCTCCTCCGCAGAAAACTCTAATTCGTTCAATGCGTACGCAACATAGGAGCTTATAGTGGCATCCATGCGATCTGCAATTTCAAGCGCGAGTGTCGAAGCCGCGCGTCGGCTGTTTTGGACAACAGGGTACAGCCAGACGAGGTTTATCGCGAGGAGAGCACAGGTCGCGAATACAATACGCGAAGCCCACCATACTATTGAGGGGCGAGGTATAGCCATTACTGTTTATTTTATCATGTACAGGCACCTCGCAACCAGTTGAAAAGCTATGACGAATTCCGTAATTCACGGCACAGTAAAAGAAACGCTCCTTCAAGCGAAAGGAGCGCCGAACGTGCACTATTAGGCGAATAATTACCGCACGTGCGTGCTGCTATTGAATGATGCGATTGGCCTGGAGGAGTACCGCATCTGGAATGGTGAGCCCAAGCAGTACCGCGGTCTTTGCACTGATGATAAACTCGATTGTCTCTGGCAGTTCAATGGGGAGTTCCGACGGCTTTGTTCCGTGGAGTATGGCGTCCATCAGGCGCGCCGCCTGTTCTCCAATTTTTTCGTAATTAGCGCCGTAACTCATAATGGCACCGGACTCCACATCAGACACATTCGTCCCGGACAGGGGGATTTTTTTCTCGAGGGAGATGGCGATCAAATCTTTGACAATAGTACCGCTTGCGGCATCAGTCGCGCGAAAAATCACATCGCCTTTTTCATAGGGAAAAGAAGCATAGAATGACTTCGTTGCGTCCGCATCGACGATTTGTTGCTCTACCAGTTCGACGTGGAGGGCTTGGGCCGCGCGTCGGAGATTCTCAATGCCGCTCGTATTCGGATCAGACCATGCCATAATGACTCGTTTGATCTCGGGAATCATCGTCAAAAAAACTTCGAGCCTCTTCGTACTCAAGTTTTCGTTGTTGGGGGTGATGCCGGTCAGATTGTTCCCCGAACTTTGAATGCTCGCGACAAGTTTACTGCCGACCGGATTTGATATGACGCCAAACACGACGGGGAGTGTCGGGTTTTTTGCCGCCGTTACTTCCTTTGCCGCTCGGCCCGCAACGCTCCCCATGACATAGAGCGCGTCAATCCCCTCGGCGACAAGTCGTTCCGCGACGACTTTTGCGCTCTCTATTTTCCCGCCTCCCGGTTCGATCAGGTATCGTATATTTCTTCCCTCCTCATAACCACGCGCTCGCATGCCATCTTGAAATCCACGGAGTGCAGGATCAAGCGATGTCGGGTTTGTAATAACTCCGATCACGAACATTTTTTCTTCTGTCGGAGCCACGGTGTTGAAAGTCAAAACATAATAACCGACTCCACCGAGGAGAACGACGAGAGCACTAACAAAAGAAACAGTTCGCCAATTCATGGATGTTTAAGTTAACATTTTAATGATACGCCATAAGTGATCGAACGAAAAGGACACGTTATCCACAGCCTCGTACCTGAGCGCTTGATGTGGTACCAAAAAACAACGGATGGTGGACACGGCTCGATGGGGATGGTATAGTAATTTTAGTTCGGTTGTTATTTGTCACGACATCGCACGTCAACAGAAGGGAGTGATTATGCCTGAATGGCTTATGCCCGGACTTGCTGAAGGATTCTTCATGGCCATCGTCAAGCTGTTCGGCCACGCCGAGATGGGAAGGTTTGTGCCGACTATCCCCGATGTATTATTTGCAACGGGGCTTGTCGGTCTCATGCAGACGTCTCTCGCGCTCGCAGTGCTCCTCGCGCGTCGGAGGAGGAATCCCGATGTGCACATCATGACGCACGACGGATATATCGCCCGCTCGATTATTTTCGGAGCGTACGCCTTGTTCGCAACTATTTGCGCGTTTGCCGCGTTTCAGAACGGTGCACGCGCTGATGTGGGGGCAAATACGTTCATCGTCGCGGTGCTTCCGATTTTCGCCACGGCGATCTATGGAGCGGTCATATCACGCAAAGAGCGTTTGGACCGGTACCAACTCTGCGGCCTCGGTATTGCACTCATCGGCGCGCTTCTCGTCACGATGCCCGCGCTCCGACCGGGCAACAGCCCCCTCTGGATTGCCTATTCGTTTGGCACGATGCTCGGCGCTACCGCGACGCGCCTCGCGGCGCAGGACATTAGAGCATGGGGGAAGCTGAGCAAGCTCCCAGAATTAAACCCATGGGTAATGCAGCTTTGGGGAGGGGCTGTACTTGCTCTTGCCCTGCCGCTCTCCCTCCTGTGGATTGACCTCAGAGGCATCCCGCCGCAACTCATAGTCCTAGGTTTTTTGGGAGCGGCGATGGTAACCGCAGGAGGACAGGCGATTTGGTGGACATGTAGGCTCTATGCCGTGCCGAAAGATGGCACGCCGCTCTGCATTAAAGAGCTCGGCGCTGGCACCTTGTATCTTGCCACCGCAACATTCGGCGGCGCCTTATTTGCTGGCGACGCACTACCGCCCGCAAAACTCTTCGGACTCGCCCTGTTCCTTCCGGCGTTTTTTCTCGCGCAGAAGCAGGCGCGCGAATACTGTCGCAACCGTTTCTTTGGCGTGCGGCCTGTGAGTTCGATGCCAGCAACAGAGATAAAAATTCCTGCCACTGTCCACTAAGGGCTTTGGCAGACAATGATCAACCCCATACGTTTGAACGATTCAAGCGTATGGGGTTTCTTTGAAAGGCAACCACTATTTATAATACAAACGGTTACCAAATCGCAGATCCACATACTCGAGTCCATCAAGCGCGCCTGCACCGCTTACGGTTACAGCCTCACCCGGAGGCATGTTGTGGGCGGGTTGGGAGCTCTCGGCAGTCGACGTGCCGGAGCGTGAGGCGATAAGGGTCGCGAGGTTCTCAAGTGCGACGCCAAACGGCTCGTTTCGGCTGAAGTAGAGCTCGGTGCCCGAGGCGAGGCGCACGAGAGCGTCGGGGCCGACAACCGAGAGCGCGATCGGCTCGAGCGAGAGATCGCGCGTGAGGAGGACACGCAAGTTCTCAAGTTCTGCGAGAGCCGCACTCGCGAGAAATCGCGCCCCGAGAGGCGTCGAAGTGCCGTGCGGCGCGTCAGTAAGCGCTCCGTAATACCGAAAGCGCATTGTGCTTGTGGCGCTCGCTCCAGCATGTGCAAATACAAGTCCCTCGGTATCGAGAAAAAAGCACTTTTCGGACGACTCTTCGGACGCTCCATCATCACTCTCGCCGCACCAGAGCGCATGCCGCTCGCGCGATGCGACCGCGAGCGTGAGCACGCGACCGGGACGTATGCTGAAGTCCACAGACCCGATCTCGGGGAACGCCGCCGCTAGCGCCGCGCGGATTGAGCGCTTGGGGTAGAGCAGCACGGTTTGTTTTGCGATCAGGAGCCCGTATGCGCCGCGAAGCTCGCCGCGGACCAGCGCCTCAATCTTGCCGGTGGGCACGCTTGTTTCATTCTCGACGACGAGCCCTTGTATCGCGAAAGCGGGGAGCCGCGAAACAACGCCAAGCGCCGCGACGAAAAGTATCACGAGCGCACCAGAGAGAAGGAGCACTCGTTTACGCCGTGAGCGCCGAATCTCCTGCATACGTCGTGAGTAGAGTGGTTTTCGTGGCATCGCTGTCGAAATCCGAATATCGAAGCACGAAATTCGAATCACGACATTTAACATGTAACATTTGACCCTTGACACGGCGACAGCGGGTTCGAAGTCAGGTGTCAAATGTCAATGGTCAAAGGTTCGTTTCGGATTTCGATATTCGGATTTCGGATTTGTAGTTCACGGTTTGCTAATAAATTTTTTCCCCATATATTTCTCAAGCGCCTCAGGCACCATGATCGTACCGTCCTGCTGCTGGTAGTTTTCAATAAGCGGCACGAGAAGCCGCGGGGTTGCGAGCGCCGTGTTGTTGAGCGAATGCGCGAACCGCAGCTTGCCTTCCTCGTCGCGATAGCGAATGTTGAGACGGCGCGTCTGGAAATCGTGAAAATAGGAGGAGGAGTGCGTCTCGCGGTAGTGCTTCTCCGACGGCACCCACGCTTCAAGGTCGTACTTCTTCACCTGCCCTTGCCCCAGGTCCCCGCCGCAGTTGATGACGAGGCGGTACGGGATCCCGAGACGCTCGAGTAGCCGCTCGGCGTTTGCGGTAAGCTCCTCATGAAGCCGTACCGATTCCTCATGCCGCGCCTCGCACAAAACAACCTGTTCGAGCTTAAAGAACTCATGCACCCGAATGAGGCCGCGCGTGTCCTTGCCGTGGCTTCCCGCCTCTCGCCTGTAGCAGGGGGAAAACGCGAGGATCTTCAACGGCAACTGCTCCCGCGACAGAACCTCATCCATATAATAGCCCATCACCGGCACTTCGGCTGTGCCCGCAAGATAGCTCTCGTCCTGCGTCTTGTAGAGATCGTCCTCGCCGCCTGGCAGGTAGCCGGTGCCGAGAAACGCCTCGCGCCGCAGCAAGGACGGAGCGCCGATCAAAGTAAAACCGTATTCAGAAAACGTATCAATCGTAAGCTGCCAGAGCGCAAGTGAAAGTCGGAATCCGTCGTTCTTGAGAAAATAGCCGCGGAAACCAGCAACTTTTGCACCCCGCTCGAAATCGGCAAGATCGAGGCTGCGCATGAGGTCAAGGTGACTCTTTGGGGCAAATGGGAACTCCGGCGGTTCACCCGAACGCCGCAGCTCTTGATTCTCCGCATCGCTCTCTCCTTCCGGTACCGATATGTCGGGAATGTTCGGTACCGCGAGCATCAAGCGTTGCCACTCGCGCATGGCGTCCTTCAGTCGCGTCTCATCGCGCTCACCCTCTTCTTTGAGCGCCCGCACGCGAACGATGATATCCTCCCGAGCCCCTGGCGCAAACCGCTCCCGCGTCGCAATCATTTCCGTGATCGTATTCTGCTCGGCGCGATTTTTCTCGACGCGCGCAATCAGCACGCGCCGCTCGTCGTCGGCCTTAATCAGCGCCTCAACGTCGAAAACGATGCGCTTTTTCTTCGCCGCAGCGGCGATGAGATCTTTATTCTCACGGATGAATTTGATGTCGAGCATAAACAAATTTCCAATTTCCAAAAAACCCGTCTCCAAACAAATCTCAAATTCCAAAATCCAAAATCCAAATCTCAAACGTGCGTGTTTGGAAATTGAAATTTGAATCATTGGAATTTGTTTGGAGCTTGTGGGTTGGAGCTTGGAATTTTACTGTGTTGCTTTACGCTTTTCGCTATAATAAATATGTTACCATATCATCGTGCTACACGAAATGTACACGATCACTGGCGAGAGAATCCCGCCGCTCCTCGCGGAACTTCCCGACGCGCCCAAGCGACTTTTCGTGCGCGGAGAATTACCGCAGGATGAGAAACTGCGATATCTCACCGTCGTCGGCGCGCGGCGGCACAGCGCCTACGGAAGAGAGGTGTGTGAGACGCTTATTGCGGGGCTCGCGGGCTACCCAGTCGTCATTGTTTCGGGCCTTGCGCTCGGCATTGACGGCATTGCGCACCGCGCGGCACTCGCGAGCGGACTCACCACGATCGCGTTTCCGGGCTCGGGCCTCTCGGAGCAGGTGCTCTATCCGAGCACGCATCGTGCTCTGGCGCGGGAGATCCTCTCCCAAGGCGGCGCGCTCATGAGCGAATTTGATCCTGACTTTAGGCCAACGGCCTGGAGCTTCCATCAGCGCAACCGCATCATGGCGGGCATATCGCACGCGACGCTTGCGATCGAGGCCGAGGAGCGCTCCGGCACGCTCATCACCGCAAAACTCGCGCTCGAGTACAACCGCGACGTCTTTGCCGTCCCGGGCCCGATATTCTCGCCCACTGCCGGAGGCCCGAATCTTCTGCTTCGCCTCGGCGCGACGCCGATCCGACATAGCAGAGACATCCTCGAGGCACTCGGGCTCTCCGCCGCGCCCGGTGCGGCGGAAAAATATACCGACACGTCAAACTGTAGTGCGCATGAGCTCCGCATCCTCGAGATCCTCAAAACACCAATCGAGCGCGATGAACTTATCCGCGCGCTCGGCACGAGTGTGAGCGAGACGAACACGCTCATTGCAGCCCTCGAGTTAAAGGGGCTCGTCGTCGAAAAGCTTGGAGCACTGTACCGAGTCAAATAAATTTTTTGGCATATCCGCATAACGCCCCCTTAAGGTATTATCGTCGCTTTGTGCAACGAGCCATCAAAAACCACGTTCCATCCTTGTTTGCCTAATGATTTTCGCGCCCGTATAATTAAGAAAGAATGTTCCCCATACATAGGAGGCGAGAGCATGTGCGGAATTGTTGGTGCTTTCAACGCTCCCAAGGCGGCCGAACAAGTAGCGGCTGCGCTGCACCATATTCAGGGTCGGGCCCGTGACTATGCAGGGATCGTCACAACCGACGGAGCGAACATGTATCGCGAAACAGGGCCAGGCGCAGTGCGAGATGTGTTCACAAAAGAGCGCCTTGATCGCCTACACGGACGACACGCAGTCGGCCATATTCGTTACCCGACGGTGAGCGATGACCCGGAAAGGGATAACATCCAACCAATCCGAATAGATGGCGTCGCGCTTGCCCACAATGGGAATCTCACGAACGCCGAGGCGCTGCGGCGTGAGCTTTCGGCCCAATCACCCCTCGCCACCTCGATGGATTCGGAGTGTATTCTCCGTTTGTTCCACGCGGCAGAGGGCTCAATGGTAGACCGGCTCAGTGCGGCGCTTGCCAAAGTGCGCGGGAGTTACTCATTGCTCCTTCTCTTCCCTAACCAATTGGTCGCCGCGCGTGACCCGAGCGGCAATAGGCCGCTCGTCATTGGCCGGAAAGCAGAGAGCTTTTTTGTTGCTTCCGAAACGGTGGCCCTCGATGGCGTGGGGGCGGAGTTCGTACGCGACGTCGAACCCGGTGAGATCGTGGTGATAAGTCAGAACGGCCTAGAGTCTCACGAGATCCGTGGATGCCCCGTGACGCCCAAAGCGCCCTGCGTCTTTGAAGAGATATACTTTGCGCATCCCGCGAGTCGCGGGTTTGACCGCACCATAGTTGATTTCCGCATTAAGCTCGGCCATGCGCTCGCGGAAGTTTTCAAACAGCGTTTTAACCCGCTCCCGGCAATCGATCTGGTGACACCCGTGCCTGACAGCGCAAACTTCATCGGTCTCGGCGTCGCGCAAATCCTTGGTCCGCATCTTTTTCTCCCTGCGATTACCAGAAGCCACGACGTGGGGAGAACGTTTGTCGCAGCGGATCAAATCCTCCGTGACTGGTTAGTGCGGCAAAAGTACTCCGTCATTCCGTCACTCGTGGCGCGGAAATCAGTGGTTGTCGTGGACGACTCGATTGTTCGGCTGACCACGCTCCCGCCCTTGGTCGGCATGATACGCACGGCAGGAGCGAGGGCGGTGCATGTCTTGGTCGCCTGTCCGCCAATTTGCCACCCCTGCAGATACGGGATCAACACACCGACATATAGGGAGCTTGCAGCGGCAACAATGTCGCTTGCGGAAATCAAGCAGCGATCTTGTGCGGACACACTCACCTTTTTACCCCTTGAGCGTCTTCGCGCACTTGCGGGCGAAGAGCGGTGCTTTGCTTGCATGACTGGTGTGTATCCGCTGCCGCAGTGACCGCCTCTTTAACGTACTCAAACGTACTCACGCATGAAGCCCCCGGCCATCTTCCCGCCGGGGGCTTTTGTGTGGTGTTTTATGCGAGCATCAAGGGGATCCGTAAGACACGTGTCTCATGTACGAGGCGCTATGGTCGTAGTTCAAGGTCATGCCATCCTGTCTCGTCGTCATGGATCGGAGGATGTTGGATCGAGGTAAAAACAAGTTCTGATGCATCCGTGCATACATGATGGTATGCGCCCTTGGGAATGCATATGCGATCACCGGCCTTGACCGCGTGGTCATTGGCATCAACGACCACGGTGCCAGAACCGCTTTCGATGTAGAGAATAGTCTCTGCAATAAGATGGCGGTGGGTTTGAGAGCGTTGCATAGGTTCGACCCGTACGCGATCAACTCCTACCACCCGCGCAAGCGCAGTTCCCCGGGTGAATTGAGTAACATAGAATATGTCGTACAACTCTTTTGGGAGTTCCATTGATTCTTCCTTTCTACGGAAACAGCCATACCTCGTTTGGTGCGCCCCAATGAATCTATATAGAATCGTAATGGATATCTTCTCTTTCGTCAAAACGTAGTTTTTTGTTACGTTGACCTTGGCCTTGGTTTATGCTAACCTTAAGCGGCTTACCTGTAGGGGATTAAGCCTAAAAACTCACCATTTTGGTGAGCTTTTTTATTAGAAAAGTATTAAAAAAGGCCATTCTATGCATTCTATTATCGCTCTGTTTGCTGCGGGGTTATTTGCAGGAAACGTCACATTCGGCGTGCTGTCGCCTTGGAATGCTGTTGCGGGAGCGGATCCTGAAGAACCCCCTGAAACAGTACAGGACGTAAATGAGCAAGCGCGGGCGGCTGCATCTCTCGAGAGGCGTAATGAAATCCTCTGGCTTGCGCGCGTACTCTATTCGGAGACAAAAATACCCGAAGAAATGCGTCTCGTCGGATGGGTTGTCCGCAATCGTGTTGAAACCAGCCTTCGCGGCAGAACCTACAGGCAAGTTGCAACGAGCGAGAAGCAATTCTCCGGTCTCACGCCCGGGGAAGCCGGGTACGAGACAATAATCAACCTCGACTACGAGGATACTCGAAACCACTCCTGGGTAACGGCACTTGCCATTGCGGAGGAGATATACGACGCGGACTCCTCTTCGCGCCCTTTCCCGTCCACCGTCCGTCATTTTTATTCTCCACACGCAGTGAGCGCGACGCCTGCATGGGTTGACGCCGGAATTTTACATCTCCAAATCGAAGCGCCCGATGGCAGCCACTCCCGCTTTGCATTTTATAAGGGGATCAAATAGAAGCGTCGAGAAACCTCATCATTTCCGTTTCCGTCTATAAGCTTCCTTTCGCCAAAAAAGCCGTTTCAAATCCTAGCCAAGTCCCGTGGGCGGCGGGACGAGGCAACCTCTTCAAATTTGCATTTTTCCAACTGGCGGAGGCGGTGAGATTCGAACTCACGATGGGTTGCCCCATGCCGCCTTTCCAAGGCGGTGCACTAGACCACTATGCGACGCCTCCGTTAGGTCTCACGCCACCTTTAGGTTACTGCCTCGTCGTTGTCGTCGCAAGGCCGGGGAGGAGGTCGTAGACACGGTCGAGATCGTGGTAGCCGTAGTAGGGCTTGCGGTTGACGACGAGCGCGGGGAGCTCGTCGCGCACTCCATAAATTTTCTTGAGAGCATCAACGCCGCCGAGATCAAGATCATAGTCGAATGCATATACTTTGAGATCCGGGTGATCGTCACGGAGCGCGGAGAGTACCAACCCTTGCCGCTCGCACTGGTCGCACTTCCCCGGCCTGTTGGAATAGAAATAGACGATCGTCTGCGCGCTCGTGCCGCAGAGTTTCGCTATCTCCTTCACAAGGAGGAGATCCTTTATCTGGAGCAGCGAGTAACGCGATTTCAAAAAGATCACTTCCCTGTCGTCGCTCCCGCGTTCGTTCTCGAGATACTCGAGCCGCGCCGCGAGCGCGTTAATCTCGTCTGCGAGCACGGGAGAGCCGCCGCTTGCGCACGGTGCCTCAAGCAGGAGATCAAATTGTACCTCGGAGGAAAGGAGGGAGAGCGAGATGCGCCGCTCAATACTCTCGATCTCGCGCACCCGCCTGCCGTAGAACAGGTCGCTCAAAAAAAACGCGAGTGCAAAGAGCGACGCGGTGATCAAGAGCACCAGCACATATTTTCCCCATCGTACTTCGAGCATGAATTAGCGCCATGTGCCACCACGCGCACGGATAACGTTGTAAATCGCGCGGGCGTACCAGAGCGGCGCTATCATACCATAAAGCGCGAAAAAATACAGGAAGTAGCGCGGGAAGCCGCGCCGGCCTTCTGCGGCGCGACGACTCTGCCAGACGATGATTAGGAATGTCGCAACGAGGACGAGAGAGAGCAATACCTTGGGGGCCGTCGGGACAAAAAACCACGAAAAATCAGGCGGGAACTCAAAGCGGAGACCGACAGTCGCCCATTGAAGCGCGCGGTGTGCGAGCGAGCGCGCGATGTCGTAGATACTGTAGCCGAAAAATATAATCGAGCCGATGATCGAGGCAACGGCCGCCGGGATGCCGAAGAGCGCCACATGCCCGAACTGGGGCCGCAAGAACATCGCGCGGTAATCGAGGGCATTGCGAAGAAAGCCGTAGTGCCAGCGCACCCTCTGCCTAAAGAGCTGTCGAAATGTCCTCGGCGCTCGCGTATAGACGAGCGCACTCAGCGTATTGCCGATCTGCATACCGTGCGCATGCATGCGCATTGCGATTTCGAGGTCCTCGGTCTGGTGCGCAGCTCGATAGGGGCCGAGTTTCTCAAACACGTCTCTCCGGTAAATTGAAAACGGCCCGGGAGTCACGAAAAGCGCGTTGATGCTGCCCAACACTTCGCGAAGAAAGCCGCTCGTTATGTACTCGACACTCTGGACCCGCTCCATGATCGTGTGCGGTTTAACAACCTTAATAAGCGATGTCACCGCCATGATACTCGGATCAGTGAACACACGAACGATTTCCCGGAGCGCCGACGGCGCGACGAATGAATCCGCGTCAAGGCAACCGATGAGATCCGCGGACACCCCGATGTGCTCGATGCCGAGATTAAGCGCCGTGTACTTGCCACCGTTCTCTTTGCTGAGGAGTGCGACTTGCGGGTGCGCCCGGTAGCGCTCGGCCGCGGCGTTCGTTCCGTCTGTCGAACCGTCGTCAACAATCACGATGGAGAGCTTGTCTCGCGGATACTCGAGCGCGAGGAGAGAATCTAGAGTGCCCATGAGCGTGCGCTCTTCATTCCAGCACGGAACGATTATGGCGACACGTGGATTGAGATCAATCGGGCTGCTTTTTCCTGCAATTGAGGGTCGAGCCGCGCTACGACAGAGCGTCCCGCGCGCCCGCACCGCGCGCATTTCAAGAAACGTCACCAGCAAAAAAACCTGCGCGTAGAGGGCGCAGAATAAAAGAGTATACAGCAGTGTTTCGGCGGCAACGTGCATAACCATCTATTCGCGTCCACCAAGAAGCGCCGCAATGCGCTCCTCGACCGGCGGATGGGTGGAGAAAAGGCGGACGAGAAAGGGCGTGCGACGTGCTGACCCATCGCGCGCTCCGCCGCGATCGGCTCCGAACGGATTTTCGAGGAAAAGATGCGCGGTTGCGTTCGTCGCGGTGCGGAGTGGCCTCCCTGCTGCGGCGATCTTGCGGAGCGCATGTGCGAGGCCTTCCGGATAGCGCGTGAGAAGCGCACCAGAGCTGTCTGCGAGGAACTCTCGCCTGCGCGAGATCGCGAGGTGGATGAGACTCGCGATGAGCGGTGCGAGAATTGAGAGCACGAGGCCAACAAGGAGCATCGCACCATTCGCACCGCCGCGCCCTTCCCTACCCCCCTCTCCGCCGTTAAACATTCCGCGAAACCAGAGCGAGCGCATGAAGATGTCCGAGAGCACCGCGACGAAGCCGACGAGGACGACCGCAACGGTAGAGACCAACATATCGCGGTTCCCTATGTGCGAGAGCTCGTGCGCGAGCACGCCTTCAAGCTCCGAGCGGTCGAGCACGTCAAGCAGGCCTGTCGTCACGCAAATGACCGCATGTTTTGGGTCGCGGCCAGTCGCGAATGCATTCGGCGCCGGATCATCAATTAGGTAAAACCGCGGCATCGGGAGCCCGGAGGCGATCGAGAGGTTTTCGAGCACGTTGTGGAGCTCACGATGTGTCGCAAGATCAACCGGCACCGCGCGATGGAGCTTCAGTACAATTTTGTCCGAGAACCAGTACGAGAGCACGTTCATCCCGATCGAGAACGCGACCGCGATGTAGAGTATCTCCGGCGCATCGTAGACGCCCGAAAATACCCACCCCAAGGCGATCACCACGCCGAAAAACGCGGCCATTAAGAACCACGTTTTTCGGATATTTTGAGCGCGGTGAGTGTAGAGAGTGGACATTGTTGGAAAGTGGAAAGTGGAGAGTGGAAAGTAGTTTCGACTCTACTCTCCACTTTCCACCCTCTACTCTCTCGTTACTCGTTAAAACTTCACCGCCACCGGCTCGCGGGCTGCGGCTTCTTCCGAGCCTTCGAGCTCAAAGAATTCCATCTTAGAGAATCCGAAGCTGCCTGCAATAATGCGCTGCGGGAAGGTGTCAATCGCGATGTTGAGATCGCGGACATTGCCGTTGTAAAAGCGGCGAGCGGCCTGGATTTTATTTTCGGTATCAGCAAGCTCGCGCTGGAGGTCAAGGAAATTCGCATTCGCCTTGAGGTCGGGATAATTTTCAGAAACCGCAAAGAGCGTCTTCAGCGTGTTTGAGAGCATGTTCTCGGCGCGGGCACTCTCCTCGGCGCTTTTCGCCGAGACCGCGTCGGTGCGCGCTTTCGTGACATTCTCGAGGACCTCGCGCTCGTGGGTAGCGTAGCCCTTCACCGTCTCAACCACGTTCGGGATGAGATCGTGGCGGCGCTTGAGCTGCACCTCAATGTCTGCCCACGCTTCCTTGGTGCGATGCACAAGCCGCACGAGCGAGTTGTACATAAAAATGATCCAAAACGCCAACACGACAATGACGCCGATGATAATAGGTACGATGGGCATACGCAGGGGCTAGAACATTAGGCTGCTCAGGCTTTAGTCTCTGGGCGCTAATGTGCTAGCAAAAAAAGAAAAGCTAATAATACCTCTAGTATAGCAGGGTACCACAGCGCTGCAACCCGAAGTCGTGCACAATACAAAACCCTCCTCCGCTCTGTTGCAGCGCGTGGTTGCAACTTATGCGAAGAAGGGTCGAGGAACGAGAGCCGACGGGCCGAGATCAGGCCTGATGAGCGCTGAAATTTTTGACAAAAACTACATCGCTCATGCCGAGGGCCTCGACGGCAGCTTGGAGATACGTCCGGGCTGCTACTACCAGTCGCTCGTCGTGGACGGCTATAGAGATTTGGCCGGTGCTTACAATCGCGTCGGTTGTTACGACGAGAATTGTTTCTCCGTACGGACCACAAAGATGGAATGGTGTCTCGTGCATCCGGAATTGTTCTCTCGTAACCTTGAAGATGCACAGGCCTTTGTCTTCCTGCTGCTTGCCGAAAACATCGTGCTGGTCGTAGGGGTACATCATGACCGCCAGCCGATTCTCAAATTGAGGTTGTGCGGCAGCGACAATAGCTTCAAGCGCCTGAAAAACGATCGCTCTTTCCGCACTAAAGCCATGTTGCGTTGTGGGCTGACCCGTGACATCAATTTCCTTGAGCAAATTTGGCATGGCCTATCTTCCTTCTCCAAGAGAGGTTGGGAACAGACAGGTCTCTCCGCGACTTAAGCAAAGCACGCACGTGCTTCTGTGTTGTCCGAAGAACCCCGCTGAAAAACAGCGTATACTTATTGCAGGGGATGTCAAGTAGCAGCCGTTTTATTTTTGACAAAAAATATGATATCCTTCCACCATGGAATCACACACCTATCGAGTTATCATCGAGCCCGATGAGCGCAAAACATTTCACGCCTATGCGCCCGCGCTCCCCGGATGCCACACATGGGGGTATTCCTTCGAGGAAGCCCGCAGCAGAGCTCGTGACGCGATCGACGCATATCTGCGCAGCATCGTCGCAGACGGCGAGAAAATCCCTACAGACGCAGGCGTCGAAATAATTGAAACAGTTGCCACACCTATGGCGGCACGTCGCGTCCTCACACATGCCTAAACTTCCTCCGGTCAAAGACCGCGAACTCATCCGAGCGCTCAAGCAGCTCGGATTTTTTGAACACCCCGAACGCGGCACTTCACACCTTGTGTTCGCCCACCCTGATGGGCGTCGCACTACGGTATCACGCCACCCCGGCAAAGATATACCGCGTGGGACACTGCGCGCGATCATCCGCGATAGCAACATCCCGCTCGCCGACTTCATCAAAACTTTGAAGGGGCGCTGAACTTTTCTGCGAGACCAACCACTCCAGGCCCTTTCCTGCTATAAAACCACACCCCCGCGCCTTTAGGTGCGGGGGTGTGGTAATCGTTTCACAATTACTGATTATCGATTACTGGTTCCCGGTTACTGCACTGGTTACCAACCCCTTATTTTTACTTCAATACAAGCGACAGACGATGCTGCTGCTGTCCAAAATCCCCTCACGAAAATTGACGCCTCAATGGGGCTAATACTGCCTTCATGCCCGATACGGTAACCCTCCCGAAAACTGAATACGAGTATCTCCACAGGATAGCCGAGCGCTATGAGTTGCTGCAAAATGCGGTCCGTGAAGACTTTTTTGAGGAACCGTCGGTACGCGATACCGGGGAAATTATTGCTACGTTCAAAAAATCAGAACGATACAATAAGGCGTTCCTGCAAAGTCTCTCCCGCGGTCTCAGGGAATCTTCGTTTCTCAAAAAAAGCAACAAACAATAAGCCTGTAGCTTTCTTTATCATCGACGTAAACAATCACTATCATCAGTAGCAGTACAACTGTTTCGCTCCCTTGAACTCGAAGACATATACAGCCCGTAGAATGCTACCTGATATGGGTTGCAATCCCAGCGCTGACAATACGGAAGGCCGTAGTAAATACTACAGAGCATAATGACCGGATGTTCCTCGTGATCGAAACGCGAGTATAGCCGGATTTTACCCTCTACTTCGCGAGCGGTGTAGCCATAGTCGAATACTAAAGGAAGGCGTTCCACAAATTCTTCCAATGTCATCTGCATATCAATCTCCTGTGAGTTGTGCAACTATTCCTTAAAATGGGCGGCACGATACCTTCGTGACGGAAGCAGCTATTTGTGAGTCCCCGTCCCCGAATTCTCAAAATAAACTAGCATATCTTGATATAGTTGCCAAGTAACGCGCCAGTAACTCCTCACACATACCACAAGACTGTGCAACACAGCCGTCATTGCGAGGAGTGGAACGGAGTGGAGCGATCCCACGCTATGCTCTGGACAGGCTCCGCAATCCAGAATTACGGCTCAACAACTGGATTGCTTCGCTCCGCTCGCAATGACGAGTGTGAGGAGTTACACGCGCCGAAAATCCTCATACGGGTGCACATATTTTCGCCCGTTCCTGCCACGCAAGACACCCCACCCCGCGCCTTTTGGCGCGGGGGGTGTCTAAGTAGTCGCGTTCCCCAGTTACCAGTTACTGATTACCAGTCCCCCGTCTAGTAATCCATATCCATCCCGCCTCCACCCATACCGCCACCAGCGCCTGCGCCGCTTTTCTCTTCCTTCGGCTCCTCGGCGACTGCCACTTCGGTCGTGAGGAGGATTGCCGCTGCAGAGGCCGCGTTCTGGACGCAGCTGCGGGCGACTTTCACCGGATCAATGATGCCGGCCGCGAGCATGTCGGGGATCAACTCATCGCGGAGCGCATCATAGCCACCGTTTCCTTTCGATTCCTTCACACTGTTCACAATCACCGCCGCGTCGTCCCTGCCAGCATTCAAAGCAATCTGACGCAGTGGGGACTCGAGCGCTTTCAGTACCAAGGCAAAGCCTGCCGCAAACTCTTCTTCAAACGCCTTGTTCGACGATTTGATATTTTTGGCTGCCACTCTCTGCGCGGCCTTGATGAGCGCCGACCCGCCGCCCGCAACGATACCTTCCTCAATCGCGGCTTTCGTCGCATTCACCGCGTCTTCGATTTTGAGCTTCAAATACTTCATTTCGGTCTCAGTCGCGGCGCCGACGCGGACAACCGCAACTCCGCCCGAGAGCTTGCCGATGCGCTCGTCAAGCTTTTCGATATCAAACTTCGACTCGGTCTGCTCTCGCTGCTTTTTCAGCTGCTCGACGCGCGACTCAATGTCTGCTCGCTTGCCCTTGCCGCCGACAATGAGCGTCTTGTCTTTCGTCGCGACGACGCGATTCGCTCTCCCGAGCATCGAGATCTCCGCGTTCTCAAGCTTGATGCCGACTTCCTGAGAGATCACCGAACCGCCGGTCGTGACTGCGATGTCCGCGAGCATCTCTTTCTTGCGGTCGCCGTAGCCGGGGGACTTCACCGCAAGCACACTGAACGCGCCGCGGAGCTTATTGACCACAAATGTCGCGAGCGCCTCGCCATCAACATCGTCGGCGATAATCACGAGCTCCTTCTTGCCCGTATGCGCGATTTTTTCGAGGAGCGGCAGGATCTCCTGCACGGTCGAAACTTTCTTGTCGGTAATCAGTATCAGTGGATCGCGATACTCTGCCTCCATGCGCTCGGCATTCGTGATCATGTAGGGCGAGACGTAGCCCTTGTCGAACTCGAGCCCTTCCACCACCTCGCTGTCTATTCCAAAAGACTGTGACTCTTCGACAGTGACGACGCCGTCCTTCCCGACCTTATCTATGGTGCTCGCAATGATCTTACCGATCTCTGTCGATTCGGCAGAAATGCTCGCCACGTGCTGCACCTCCTCCTTGCTGTGGATCGGCTTTGCGAGCTCGCGCAGCGCCGCGACCACTTCCTCAGCCGCTCGCTCGATACCGAGGCGGATGCCCATCGCGTTGACGCCCATCGCGGTCTGCTTCACGCCCTCGGCGACCATCGCCTGGGTGAGCACCACCGCAGTCGTGGTGCCGTCGCCCGCGACGTCGTTCGTCTTCGTCGCGACTTCTTTCACAAACTCGGCGCCCATGTTCTCAAACTTATCCTTGAGGGAAATTTCCTTCGCGATGGTGACGCCGTCATTCGTGATCATCGGCGTGCCATAGGACTTGTCGAGCACTACATTGCGCCCGCGCGGCCCGAGCGTGATGCGCACGCTGTCCGCCACTTTGTCTACGCCGCGCCGCAGGGCCTCCCGCGCACGGTCGCTGAAAATGATTTGTTTGGACATATTTTTTAGAGTGTAGAGTGTAGAAAGTAGAAGGTAGAACTACTCTCTACTCTCCACTTTCCACCCTCTAATTAACAACTGCTAACACACTGGACTCGCTCAAGATGTAGTACTCCTCGCCTTCTATCTTGATCTCGTCAGGGCTGTATTTTGAGAATACGACACGATCGCCGACCTTGACCCGCATGGGAATAAGCTTTCCCTCGTCGCTGTATCGGCCTTCGCCGACCGCGATGATCTTCCCCTGCATCGGCTTCTCCTTATCAACTGTGTCGGGAATAATAATGCCCGCGGCGCTCTTTGTCGTGGTCTCCTCCGCGGAGAGGGGCTTCAGGAGCACCCTGTCTCCGAGCGGCTGGATCGAGCGCTTTGCACCCTCCTTGCCGCCGCCCGATTTCGCATTGTTTGTCTTCGACATACGCAAAAAATATAAAAAAACTACTACTAATAATAAGCAGGAGCACTATACACTAGAAACAAAAAAAGTGCAAATGCGTGTATGAGGCCACCCATCTCTGCACTCTGCGGGTAATCTCGACGCCTCGGTCGGCCTCCATGATAGCAGAAACTGGAGCGGTGTCATTTTATTCTTGAACGCATAGTGTACTCGCTTCGTATTGTAGAACACGAGGTAGTC
>JAUYPI010000014.1 GCA_030697645.1 bacterium
ACAAAATTCGGTGGCGAAAACGAAAACCCCCAGTCAGAAACCCGCCCGCATTCCTCCCCAGACCCCTCCTGCGGGCGGGACGGGAGCCGAGGCAGGGCAATTCCATTCCCCCAGAAAAATAGTTTGCCCTGCCGAGTCCAAATTAGTTTTCAGGATTTTCGTCAAAGAAAGTTCGAACATCAGTCAAAAAACACCGCAGCGAACGAAGTGAGCAGTGTACCTTTTGGTTAAAATCCGAACCTACTTTGATGAAGAGTCAAACAATAACTTTCTAGTCTCTTCAGCAAGTGATATAGTTAATCAAAAGTCGACGATTTAATCAATAAAATAATGAGGTCAAAAATCATGGCATTATTTCTTGGAGTCCACGATCTAAAAAAGAGTATGGGCGGCGGCTGGGAAGGTTATAAAAAGGCCTGTGCCGAGCTTGGCTGCCGCGCCATCCATGCGTACTCAAACAATGAAAGAAAGGTTGGGTACTGCGTGACGGAAGCGTCCTCTGCGGATGAAGTGCGTAAGGCGCACGAGAACGCCAATATATCGTTGGAAGACGTTTTTGAAGTCAATCGTTCGGAATAATAATTTAACAAATGGATAAAATATGAACACTATTGTTAAAAAGAGTTTCGCATCCCCGGACGAGGTCTACAATCCAAAAAAAACGATGAAGCTTGAAATTCTTGATGTGGGAGAGGGTCTTAAATTGCAGAGGAATACGGCACAGCCGGGGTATCATGGGGAAGATTGTCCATATGACCATGTGCTATACGTAGTTTCAGGTACATTCCATGTCCGTATGCCCGGAGGTAATGAAATTGAATTTGGCCCCGGCGAAGTCGGAGTAATACCCGCCGGACACGATTTACGGGTTACAAGCAGTGAACCCGCAGTCTGGTTGGAAATCAAGCGCTAAAATCTTATTGCCGCCAAAGAAAAACTTGAAATCGTCCTTTCCGCTCCGGTTCCCGCCTTCACTCAAGAGTTTCGGTCGGGCAGGTAAGGCGAGGCGGGCGGAAGGTGTGGGGGTCTTCCGCCCGCCGAGCCCAAAGAGTTCCGTTCGGAGATTTTCAAACAGACACCGCAACGAACGAAGTGAGCGAGGATGAGGGTTGGTTCGAGGGCGGAGGGGGTCGGGGAACCTGCTGCGACCGTTGAGGAGAGCACTCAACCACAAAGTTTCAAAAGGAAACTTTGTGGTTGAGGTTGAGAACCGTGGGTTCTCCAGGAGAAGCGGAGCGACGAGGTTCAATGCCCACCTCCTCCGCAGATTGAAACCTCCTGTTCCGAAAGCCGATGCACCCCGCGCCAACGTGCGTGGCATGGACCCATGGAACAAGGGACCCTTTTCATCAGACTGCGACCCTGACGAACCTCGTTACCTCCACCCGCTCGCCGAATTTCTGCGATGCGGCGGTGACGAGGTCGCGGATGCGCCGCGTCTCGTCTTTAATGAACGGCTGTTCGAGTAAAATTTTCTCCGCAAAGTACGCATCGAGTTTGCCGGAAATAACCTTCTCGCGGATCTCCACGCTTTTTCCTGCTGACTCTTTTTCAAACACCGCGCGCGCGGCATCCATTGCCTCAGCACCCACGTCCTCGCGTCGTAAAAAATCCGGATTCATCGCAGCGACGTGCATCGCGATGTCGCGCGCGAGCGAGCGAAACTCGTCATTCTTCGCAACAAAATCGGTTTCGCACGCGAGAAGCGTCATCGCGCCGATAGTGCCTGTTGCGTGCACATAGCTCCCGACAGCCCCGGAGCCGAGCGTGCGCTCGGAGTGTTTCGCTGCCGCGACGCCGCTTAGCTTACGGAGAATCACCTTTGCCTTCTCCCTATCGCCCCCCGCCTCTTCAAGCGCCTTTTTGCACTGCATCACGGAGACGCCAGTCTCGTCGCGCAGGGCTTTGATATCGTCGGTCGTTATCATGGGTTAGAACCAATCCACTATCTTTTATAACTGGAATTTCCTGTTATGATATTTCTGACAAATGTCTCTACCTCGTTTCTGAGCGATGTGTTGGAATCAAAGTTTCGAATGCCGTCCGTATGTCCATAACCGGGAATAATATCAAGGGTGACAGGAATCCCCTGACTCTTGAGCGCTGCGGCAAAGTCAATACTCTGCTGAAAGCCGACAAAAAAATCCTGGTCTCCATGCATGAGGAGTGCGGGCGGATCGCCGGGCGAGATAAAGTTGATTGGCTCGGCTGGCGACCATCGTGTGGGATCATACAAATCACCCAAGAACGGCTGCAGGGCAGATTGCGTTTTGATCGGATCCGCAATGACATCGAAGTCGTATAACCCGCTCTCGCCCCAGAATCCCTGGACCGCAAGCGATTGGCCTTGCGTCGAACATCCGTTGAGCCATGCGCCTTCAGGGTTGTAGGTAATCATAGCGGCGAGATGCGCGCCTGCAGAGCTTCCCATGATAACAACCTTCGAAGGATCAGCGCCGTATCGAGCGGCATTTTGCTTGATCCACGCAAGAGCACAGGCAGCATCCTGGATTTGTAACGGAAACATATCGCCATCTGAGGAGAGCCGGTAGTTGGGAGTTACATAGACGAATCCAAGACCATTGAAGAAATCGGGGCGGCCATGTGTTGCTGCATTGCTCTTATCGCCAGATTGCCAGCCGCCGCCGTGTATGAAGAAAGCGATCGGTGCGTTTTTGAAAGTTGTGTCATAATACACATCAAGTTTCTGGCGGGGACCTGGTCCGTACGATATATCGGCTCCTCTAGCGCGTGCATCCACTTTCTGCAGATAACTCTCCGCGCTCCAGCCATCGATCCCTGTATCATAGTTCACATTCCACCAGGTGAATCCTCCGGCTGTTGTCGGACCTCCGATGATAGTCCCCAGCGCTCCATGAGGTTGGAAGCCGGTAATCGTCCCGTTGGCTGTGGAGCGGATATTGAGGGTAACGTTGGCGCCAACATTGATGGAGATACGATCGTTGAGGGAGAACTTAGAAGTCTGAGGTGTGCAGTAGCTCGGAGTCTGCATATTCACCACAATAGTAGAGCTTGTGTTTGAGTTTCCAGTCGCATCATACGCTTTGGCTGATAGCGTATGGGTATGAGCTCCATTGCAGGGATGGGTATTGTTATTTGTGGTATCCCATGCGTAGGAGTAGGGAGCGGTCGTGTCTGTTCCTTTGAGGGCGCCGTCTACGAGAAATTCCACCTTCGAGATGCCGATGTCGTCTGATGCAGTTGCGGAGATAGTGATGGTGTGTGCTACGGTAGTATTGGCAAGAGGTGCAGTGAGAGAAATAGTGGGGGTGCTGGTGCTACTCACAATGGGGCAAGCTGTAATAATTTTTGCTCGTGTCTGCGGCCCCACAACTCCATATCCTGTGGTCGCGGGACTCCCGAAAGAAACAATTTTCCATTTTGCTTGCCAGCGCTGAACCGCTTTTTCGGTAAGCTGACCATAATATCCGGTTATGAGTCCCTCTGGATATACGCTCGGGTCATTGGCTAACATCTTTTGCAATTTTGACACTTCTCCTCCTGTTGTGATGTCGCTCACGCCGCGATAAAGTGCATGTGAAAACACAGGACAATCCGGAAAAACTGATGGGATTGGTGTCGGAACAGACACCGGTTTCGGTTCAGTCGAACTCACAATGCCCAACTGTTGTTGCAGAGTTCTAATCTGTGCCTGCAATTGTTCAATCTGTGCCTTTAGTTGTTGGCTGATTTGCTCGTTCGTTTGTGCCGAAGCTACACTCGGAGCAAATAATAAATTGGCACTAAAAATCACGACAATAAACAAGGCTGCGGCTAGTTTTATTTGATCGTTCATATAAAAAAAGATTCGCAATAACTACTAACTATACGACCGCATTAGCATTGCATATGAAATGATACTTTTGCCCCCGTTAAAACCCATAAATAAAAGGGGTTTGTAGGGGAATATCAATCCGATTTCATGGCGTGCACTCTATAGAACAGCAAAAAGCTACAGAAGCCAGCATGTGTTGCACGTTCAAACAACAACACTGCCAACATTAGTCTTGCTTTCCTGATACGCTTTTGCTATCTCATTCACAAAAAACGTAATGCTCCCTCGCGCGGCGTCGTTGCCGACGATGGGATAAGCGATGTTCGTGATATCACAATCCGAGCTTGCAAGCGCGACCACGGGGATCTTCATGCGCTTTGCCTCGCGCAAGGCCGTGCTCTCCTCGCGCGGATCAACAACAAAGAGCACCGCCGGAAGCGCCGCCATCGCGACGATGCCGCCGAAATTTTTCTCAAGCTGCGCGATCTCCCGATCAAGGAGCAGGCGCTCTTTTTTCGTGTACTTGTCAAACTCACCCGACTCGCGTCCACTCCGGAGCGTCTCAAGCCTGTTGACGCGCTTGCGGATCTCGGAGAGGTTCGTGAGTGCTCCCCCGATCCAGCGCTCGACGACGAACGGCTGGCCCGCCTCGAGCGCACCCGCGCGCACGGCCTCTTTGGCCTCAAACTTCGTACCAACAAAGAGCATGGTCTTCCCCGCGGCACCGAGCGAGCGTACATACTCTTTCGCGCGCTCAAAAAGCGCAGACGTCTGCACAAGATCGAAAATCTCGACGCGGTTCTTCACGCCGAAAATATAGGGCGAGACGGACGGATGCCGCCGCGATTTCTTATAGCCGTAGTGCGCCCCGACGCTAAAGAGCGTCTCCACGATGGGCGAGGCAACGCTTGATGCTTCATTTTCCATACGTCCCACCATACCAAAAAAAGCCCGCGAAAGCAAACGCGGTGCCAAACTTTACGCTATGGCCTCAAGCGCCTCGATGAGCGGTGCGATGTCGCCGTCCATGATGCGCTCGATGCTGTGCCAGCTTTTCTTCAGCCGGTGGTCGGTGACTCTATCCTGTAGGAAATTGTATGTACGAATTTTCTCCGAGCGCTCGGCGGAGCCGATCTGCTGACGGCGCTCGGCGGCGCTCTCGGAGGAATGAGACTCCTCGGCGAGCTCGGAGAGCTTTGCCGCAAGAATGGCGAGCGCTTTCTCGCGGTTCCGGAGCTGGCTGCGCTCGGAGGTCGAGCGCACATCAATGCCAGTCGGCTTGTGGATCACGCGCACCGCGGTCTCCACTTTATTCACGTTCTGTCCCCCGGCCCCCCCAGCGCGAGAAAACTCCATTTCAATATCTGCGGGACTAATCACGACGGCAGGTTTTTTTCTTATAGGCAACACCGCGACTGAGGCGGTCGAAGTGTGAATGCGGCCGGACTTCTCAGTCGCGGGCACCCGCTGCACGCGGTGTACCCCGCGCTCGTGACGGAGCTTCGCATATGCATCTCTGCCGCGCACATCGAACACCGCCTGTTTGTAGCCACCAAGCTCGCTCTCCGACTCGTCAACCGGCACGAACTCCCACCCCTCGCGCTCGGCAAACCTCTGGTACATCAGAGCAAGCTCGCGCGCAAAAATAGCGGCCTCTTCCCCGCCCGCTCCGGCGCGCACCTCAAGTATCGCCTCGCTAGGCAGCGCCTCCTCCTCGTGCTCGCGCGAGAGGATACGCTCCATCTCGGCGAGAAGCTCCGCTTGCTGGCGTTCAAAAGAAATGCGCTCCTCCTCGACGAGCGCGCGGAGCGCCGCATCATCCGCCGCGACACTGAGCGCCTCTTGCTTTTCTTTCTCAAGACGCTCGTATTCCGCGGCAAGATAGGCGGTTTTCGGATTTGCCTTGTAATCGGCAAGCGTGTGCGCGTCCAAAACCATGACATTTGACATGTAACATTTGACCTTTGACCCCGTCGCGTCGTGTGTCAAATGTCAAAGGTAAATTGTCAAATGTTGCCCTCAGCGCCCGTCTCGACCGAAGTTGTCTTTTTATTTCTGGACGGGGATCGAGGTGTCTCGTGTGTAGCCCTCTCCACTTTAGTCTTCGCCCGCTTCTCAGCGCGTTTCACCTCCTGCCTTCTCTCGTGCCGATCTTTCTTTGCGGCAACCACAGCAGGCTGCGCCGCGGCCCTACGACGCATGAATTTCTCTACGCGCCCGGCGGTGTCCACAATCTTTTCGGCACCCGTGTAGAACGGGTGGCATGTGCTGCAGATCTCGACCCGAATTTCCTTCTTGGTCGATCCAAGGGTGTACACCGCTCCGCACGCACACGTCGCACGGGCGTCCGCATAGTATGTCGGGTGAATATCGGTTTTCATGGCAACTACTCTAACAGAGATTTAGTACCCTTTCAACCGCCGTAAAAATTGTCCGATCGGGAGCGTATTGATTATATTGTTTTTGCTCGCCCAGCCTCGTCGTGCTTGCGCGATACCAAACGATAAAAATGCGAAGTGCGAAACCGCGTGTGCGTCGGAATCAATAACCATTTTAACGCCTGCCTCGACGCACTTTTTTATGTACTCGTCTTTAATGTCCGCGCGCTCTGGGGATGCATCGATCTCAAGTATAGTACCCGTACGTTTTGCTGTGCGAATAACCTCCTCGATATCGAGCTCGATCGCTTCGCGCTTGTTGATAAGCCGACCGGTGAGATGAAAGATTATATCTACATGCGGATTCTCCATCGCGCGGATGAGACGCTTTGTTTGCTCCGCACGCGATAGCTTGAAGTGACTGTGAACCGCAGCGCCGACGACGTCGAGCTTAGCGAGCACCTCATCCGCGATATCGAGCGAGCCGTCTTTACCAATATTGCCTTCGGCGCCGGTGAGGACGTGTATCTTGTATTTTGTATTTTGTATTTTGCGGTTGATGTGCTGAATCTCATCGGCTTGCTTCAGAAGCTTTTCTTCATCCAAACCGCCAGTCATGGCGAGACCCCTCGTATGGTCGGTTATCGCGATGTACTCAAGCCCCGCCTCCTTCGCCGCGCGCGCCATTTCTTCAATCGAGTCGTCACCGTCTGTCCAGTCCGTCTGCACCTGAAGATCGCCTTTCAAGTCACCGTAGCCGATAAGCTTAGGCAACTTGTTGTTTCGAGCCGCCTCAATCTCCCCCGTATCTTCCCGCAACTCCGGCTCGATGTACCTCAATCCCAATGTCTTGTATAAGTCCTCCTCTGTTTTCCCTGCAATCTGGATTTCGGCACTTTTAACTTTTACGTTGTGGTTTTGAGCTTTGACTTTTGACTTTTGACTTTTGTACAACCCGTACTCATTCAACTTCCACCCTTTTTTAACCGCCATCTCCCGCAGTGCGATATTGTGTGCCTTCGAGCCCGTAAAGTAGTTGAGCGCGGCCCCGAAACTCTTAGAGGGCACGACACGAAGGTCCGCGTCGAGGCCGTTCGTGAGCCGCACCAGGGTCTTCGTCTCGCCGCTCGCGTAGACATGCGCGACTTCGGGGAGTGCGAGGAATCGCTCCATCACGCGCTTGGGGTTTTTTGAAACAGCCACAATGTCAATGTCGCCGATCGTCTCTTTCCTCCGCCGCACCGAGCCAGCGACAATCGCCTCGTGCACTTCAGGAAACTCCCGCACCGATCTCTCGAGCTGCTCGATCTCAGGGAGCATTGTGCCGAGCACTCTCCTGCCGCCGGACTTTTTTAAAAATTCAATCCCTTTAAGAATTTTCTCCTCGCTCTTTACACCAAATTGCGAGAGTTTTCTTACCTTCCCCGCGCGCGCGGCGCGCTCAAGATCGGCAAGCGTACGGACTTTAAGCTTCTGCCAGAGCGTCTTCACCATTTTGGGGCCCACACCCTCGACCGCCATGAGCGCAAGCACTTCGACTGGCACTTTCTTTTTCAGTCGTTCATACTCGCGGAAAGTGCCGTGCGTGAGCATCTCCTCGATGTGCTCGGCAATGCCGCGCCCGATGCCGGGAATTGCCTCCAGTCCCTCTCTGCCACGAGAGCGAAAAATTTCCCCCGCTTCTTCGCTCAAAGCTTCGATTCCGAGCGCCGCCTTCTCGTACGCGCGCGGCTTAAAGGCAATATCGTCCATTTCGTAGAGCGCCGCCACTTCACGCAAGCGAGAAGCAATTTCTCTATTCGTGAGATGCTGCATCGCCCTCAAGTATAGCAATAAAAAATACAAACAGGGAACCAGAATGGTCTAGTTCCCTGTCGCAAAAAAAAGACTTCACCCTGTCACTCTGCTTGGGCCGCTGTCAGCATGTTATCGCGCTCAAGCGCCGCGATGTACTCTGCATGCGTCCGGAGTAAACGAAACGCCGCCTTGCTCTTGCCCGGCAGGGCGTCAGTTGCCTGCACAACGAGCTGCAGTCTCTCGAAATCACTATTGCGCGCCCACGCAATTGCCAAAAGACGCCTGATCTCGCTGAGGTGCTGCTGCTCGCCATACCCGACATCCGACCTCAGAAGCGCAAGGTGCCTGCCGAGCCGACCTGCCGGGAATCGTCGATCAGTCACCTCACGGACAGCTTCCTGAATCATCGCACGTAGCTCGGGTTTGAAATTCTCGGGCAAGCCAACCTGCAACAGCCCCTCCGTATTCAGAAACGCAAAGATGCGATCGGATTCTTTCTCAGAAACACTGTCCCGCCACGCCGTCGTGATCTCGCGGAGCAGCGTCGGCATTGTCTTTGACAACGCCTCAATTTTGCCATTCCAATGCCAGTTCCAGCTCATGATCCATCCCGGCACGAGTGTATACAACCGCATCGCGAGATCGACACGCGCGATGAGCGCGCGCTCACGGGCTTGTTGTACCTCTTCAGTCTCGGGAAGATTATAGGTGCCACTACTGAGCGTAGCAACGGGCACAAGATGGCAGTCGTCGCTCGCACGCATGAGCCAACCGATGTACTGACGCGCCTGCTCACCCTCGCCACCCCCTAGCGCGGCCACGAGCAACGCCTCACATTGCTGTACACGCTCCTCGATTGGGACGCAGTGAGTAAACAACGCATGCGCTCCCCATTGATGCTCCGCAGACAAATAATTTACGAACGTCGTATACGTCTTATCCATCGCCGATCTCCGTTTCCGGCCGCAGCCGTTGGTACAACCTTCCCGCGGGAAAGTTGGATGCGCCCCGCAAGGCGCGCTCGTGTCAATTGCCGGTATCGAGCTCTATACACGACCCGACGAACAAAACCTACGGAGAGTATACGGAGCGCGAGCTGGTTGTCAAGTGAGAACGGCGCGCCTCACCGTCGAGCAGAAACGAGTAACGCCGCGCGGCTCTTGCCGCGCGGCGTGTCCCAAAAAGTTACGGGTACGTGAGCTCTCGGATCTCTCCACGTCGGAGCCCGGTTGGTAAATCGAAGTGCGAGAGGAGGGTGTTCAGCGCAGTACTGTGACCGACGAGAAGTACACACTCGCGATCAACAGACTTTGTACGTCTAACAACATCGTCAAGTAAACCAACGTGCCGCCTAATCACGTCATCACGCCGCTCACCGCCGAACTGCGTAAAATCGTACGGGTCGTCATCGCCCGTATATATATATGCTCTACCTGTTTTGCGTACCAAAAATTCTCGCTCGATCTCCTCCCATGTCTTACCCTCAAGTTGGCCGAACGAGCACTCTCGTAGACGTTGGTCCTCCGTGGCAAAAAGGCCCCGAGGCATCTCGGCTGCAAAGTGTTGGGCAATAATGCGCGCTGTCTCCGTTGCCCGCTCGAGGTCAGAGGAGATAATCCGCGCGATATCGCCCTGCTTCATCAAGTCCCCCGCGAGGCAAAGCGCCTGCTCACGGCCATAGTCACTCAGCGGAATGTCCGTGTGTCCTTGTAAACGCTTTTCGCGATTCCAATCAGTCTCGCAGTGACGAATAAGTAAAAACTTCATACGTAAACCTCCACAGTGATTTTCGCGCCAATTTCTCCTCGCTAGAACCACATGCGACGAATCGAGGTCACCGCGCCAGCGAATGTTGAACAGAAACGAATAACCGCGCAGTAACACGCTCTACAACCAACGCCCGCCTTCCAGAGGAAAGGCGGGCGTTGGTTGTAGGCGGCTTATCCAACGGCTACTTCACGCCGCCGTGCCACGCTGAACTCCTGGAGAGCGCTCCGCTGCTCGGAAAAACGATCAAAGTCAACGTCGTAGAGATTGACGCGCATCGCCCGCCCCCGCTTGTCATAGTCAAGCACGAGATTGCCGAACACGTCCGAGTCAAAGCTTCGTCCTTTCTTCACCTCGATAATAAGGACGTTGCTTTCTTTATCGTAAAAAATTTTAGGATTGATTTTATTTTTTCTCTGTTTCATAGATATTTTTGAATCTTCGTCGTCTCGATGACCGTAAAAATCCGGAGCGTTTCTCCCTCGATCTTTCCCGCAACCAGTAACGCACGCGCCCCACCGTCTCGAGTGTGCACGGCGATAATAAGCAAGCGGCCACCGCTGTCGCGCACTATGCGCACCGGATGGTGCAGCGCCGTTTCAAGCATTACTGTCGTCAAGTTTCTCTCTCGCATCCTCTGACGTGCATGTGCGGTCAAAAAGAACTGCATACCACAATTGTGGATATCATACGACGCCTCAATCATGAAAGCAAACGCCGCCTTTCCGTGGAAAGACGGCGCGAGTGAGTCGTAAATTTCCGAATGATTTAGCGAGCAGCAAGTGGGTGTCGACGCTCCACAAGCGGCAGGGCGACTGGTCTGCCCGCGAGGTGCGAGGCATAGACGCCGAGCGTCATGTCGAGCACGAGCGAGGCAGCGCCGATCGAAACGCGCGGACGCGTTTCTCGAAGCGGGTCATGAATCGCTCCAACGAAGTCGCGAAGCAGACGCGCGGTCGGCATCACCCAATCTGAATCCGCCCGCCACATACTCGGTACCGGACGCCATTGCATCTCGTCGAGAAGGTCGTGTGGCACATTCTTGACATAGACCGAGCCGGTCGAGGTCTGATGCCACTTGATCTGCCCACGTGTGCCGTAGCAGACGAGAGCCATGAACTCACTCCCCGGCGGCGTGTCTCGCCCGGCACGCATGAGAAAGTCCATGTCAAGCCCGTGCAGAAAGAGGTGCGCGAGAACGCCGTTCTCAAATCGATACGTCGCCTCGATCGAGTCGGCGCGCATGCCGATACCGTGCGAGCGGCCCGCGGGGTAAAGCTCAGAGACCAGCTTCACATCGTCGAGTGTCGCATTCCTACCGTCAACGATCACTCGTCCAAAGACCTCCACCGGCCGCGAGTGTGTCAGGTGCATCAGAGCCTGCAAAAAGTGTGGCGTGCACTCCTCGAGGTCATATGCAGGCGGCCGACCTTTGTCGATCGCCTCGAATCGGTAGAGTGTGCCAAAGCCCTCGCTGCCGATGTAGGCCTCAAGCACATGAAAAGCGTCAGCGAACGTTGTCTCGAAATCCACCGCGCTCACGACGCCTGCCTTCCTGGCTGCTGCAACCATCCGGTCTGCCTCATCCGGCGAGAGCGCAAGCGGCTTCTCGCAAAAGATGTGACAACCGCGCTCCGCCGCCATCACGGCAAGTTCGCAGTGCTGTGGCGGGTTTGTGGCTATGATCGAAACCGCAGGAATAAACTTGTCGAAAAGTTCCTGCGCGGTGGCGAATGTATACTTCTCGCTCGCTACGATTTTATGGCGAAAGGACGCATGCTTTCGCCGCTCCTGATCCGGATCCGCAACGCCAACGATCTCAATTTCCGGCACGTGCTCGCGAATTATGCGCGCAAGCACCTCACCCCGCTTGCCGTAACCGATCAACCCTGCGCTCAGTACCATTTCTCAATCCTCCAAATGGTGAAAATGCGAGTGAAAATGTGACAGGCTAAACAACCTATCTCCACGCGATATGAAAGCACAGTCATGGTCTCAGTGTCAAACGGTGGCGCACCAATGGGCACATGATCGTCACAATAGACCTCTTGCGTAACCCGTTTCGTGGCGAGATTTTTGATTTTTGAGCGAGACGAGGAAGACAAGCAAAATGGTTCGACGGCGTACTTGTTGTACGGCGAGAACCATTTTGCGAAGGCTGACGAAGTCGCAGCCAAAAATCAAAAATCGCAGCAGGAGCGGGTTATGCAAGAGGTCTAATACACGCACCAACGTAGATCTGCCCGCAGTGACACCGTGTAAAAATTTACAATAATTTACGATCGTTAAATTATTGTAAATTTTTCAATTTGCTTTTTCAATTTGCAATAAGGTTGCGGTCGCGTGCTTATTGCAAAATTGGCTTTCATGCTCTCGCGCGCCCTCGCACACTTCTTTCGCGACCTACACGGCACAACACTCCCCTGCACTACGCAGCCCTCAGAGAGAGCGACTCTCGGAGATACTGCGCCAGCTTACGCGCGATGAAAACATCGGTCGCCTCGCGCGACTCGACGGTCATGCCGCCGATGTGCGGGACGATGAGGAGATTTTCGT
Organism: bacterium; assembly: GCA_030697645.1. Taxonomy (NCBI): domain Bacteria; species bacterium. Next base: position 12,295 of record JAUYPI010000014.1, read on the forward strand.
GCATCTCGGCGTACTCGACGAGCGGGTGCTTTGAGAAGCCCGCCGACTCGAACGAGAGCTCGTCGGCGAGCACGTCGGTTGCGTAGCCTGCGATCTTATTTTGCTTGAGCGCCGCGAGGAGCGCGCGCTCATTCACAATTTTGCCGCGCGAGGTATTAATAAGATAAACGCTCGGCTTCATCAGCGCAAACTCGCGCTCGCCGAACATGCCTTCGGTCTCCGGAGTGAGATGCGCGTGGATGGAGACCGCGTCGCTCTCGCGAAGCAGCTCGTCAAAATCAACCTTTTCCGCTTTCGCCGTAAAGGCACCCGCACGAGGAGGGTCAGACCCTCCTCGGCATTGGCTGAGGAGGGTCTGACCCTCCTCAGCTTCCTCCTCGGCTTCGTCGGCTTGTCCGCCCCTGACGCCTGACGCTTTGTTACGCAATAGATCCTCAACCCCGTTAGAGGCAGCCGCATAAAATGCAGCGTGGCCTCGAGCGCGGTCAACATCCGGTGTCTTCCCGAAAAACCGCGGCGACGACGCTCGAACGTACGGATCAAAAAAAATAACGCGCATGCCGAAGCCCGCTGCCTGCCGCGCCATGATGCGGCCGAGGCGGCCGAGTCCCACGATCCCCAGTGTCTTACCCGAGAGCGAGTGGCCGCGGAACGCCTCACGGTTCCACTCGTAGCGCCTCACCGACTCGAAAGCCCACGGCACTCGCCGCGCAAGATCAATCAGCATCCCAAACGCAAGCTCCGCAGTACCGGTGATCGTATTCAAAAACTCCTCCTCGCCGCGAAGCGAGAGTACCTCGATGTCGCGCACGAGCGCGGCGTTGAGGTCAATGTGGTCGAGCCCCGTCGTCGCGGTTGCGATCACGCGCAGTTTCTCCGCACGCGCGAGCACGCGCGAGTCAAACGTAAGCCCGAGCCCAACAAGCGCCGCATCGTACTCGCCAATGACTTCCGCAAGCTCGCCCTGCGAGAGCGCGCGGTCGTCAAGGCACCCTACTCCCTCGAGTATCGCCCTCGCCTCGGGCGTCAGTACCTGCCCAATAGTATTCAAAATGCGCATACATCAAGACGTGACTCCAACTCCGCAAGTTCCTCAGTGATACGACGCCCAAAAGAAACGTCAGTGAGTGGTCGCGCACCGCTTCGAGCGCACGCGAAAAAATGGTCAAGTTCCCTCCGAAGCGGCTCTCGCGCGTCAAACGCAGGCACTTGAGGCGCGACGCCATCGCGGCAGATCAAAAGCGGTCCGCCCGCGAGCGACTCATCAAACAGCACCCGCATGCCCTCGCCGAGAAACGTGAGACGGCGTTTTTTTTCCCGCCCGTACCAGGAGGATGCAAGCGTGAGTGATGGGCCGTTCTCAGTACACATCGTCATCGCTACCGTGCCGGGAAGCGTTCCACCTTCCTGCGCGCGGAGAGAACCGTGAACCGCACCAATACGCGGCGCCCCAAAAAGATAGTGCAGTATCGAGAGCGCATGCGGCGCAACGTCCCAAAGCACGTTCACATCAGGGCGCGGCGGAGACAGCGCATGCTCGACAAACAAGTGTGTAAAACGAACACCGCGCTCGATGAGCTCCTCTCTGATATAGCGAATCGCGTCGTGAAAAAGGTACTGGTACCCCACCATGCACACTTTTCCCGAGATCTCGGCCGCATGAGCGAGCGCTCTCGCATCCTCGACGCTCGTCACCATCGGCTTCTCGACGAGCACATGCATACCGCGCGCGAGCGCCTCCTCGGCGAGGGCGAAATGCGTCGCCGGGGATGTCGCAATGATAGCGCAATCATACCGAGAGCTGCCGAGCGCTGCAGCGGCGTCAGTCGACACCTCGATTGCGCTCGGAATGCCGAGCGCCGCGCGCACATCTCCCGCAGCACTCTGGTGCACCACCACGCTCTCAAGCGCGACACCCTCAATCGTCTGCAGCAAGCGCGCGTAGTGCCTGCCGAAATTTCCAGCGCCCAAGAGCACACAGCGGAGCACAGACATACGGTTCACGCCAGCAACGGATTAATCCGCTCTCGCACCCTGCGGCGTATCAGCAAGCAGCGCCCTATAGTAGGAGAGCGTGCGCGCGAGGCCAGTGCGGAGGTCTATCGCAGGGGAATACCCAAGATCTCGCCGACTTTTGGTAAGGTCCGGACACCGCCGCTGCGGCTCACCGGCAGGATATGCGTCGGGGTAGGAGACCAAGCGCACTTCCGGCCGCTCGGGCAACATGCCGCTCATGAGCTCGGCGAGCTCTCGCATAGTAATTTCCTCACGATCATGCCCCACGTTATACGCCTCGCCGCGCTTCCCCGCGACCAGCACCTTGAGAAAACCGTGCACTGCGTCTGTGATATAGCAAAAAGTCCTCGTCTGCCGACCGTGGTCGTGCACCGTGAGGGGTTCACCACGGAGGCCTTGCACGGAAAACGTCGGGATGACGCGGTAGTCGTCAGCGCGCATCCCCGGGCCGTAGACATTAAAAGGCCGCACCGTGCTCACCGGCACACGGTAATACTCATGGTAAATGCTGCAGAGCGTCTCGCCGAGCCGCTTCGACTCATCATAGCAAGCGCGAGGGCCAACCGCTGAAACCCTCCCCCAGTAGTGCTCTGGGGTCGGCACGAACTCAGGAACCGGGTCGCCGTAGATTTCGCTTGAACTGAAATACAGCATCCCCTCGATCCCGCGCTCGCGCGCGAACTCAAGAAGGTGCTTCGTGCCGTTGACCGCAACCTCAATCGTCTCGACCGGAAATTTGCGGTAGTAGACCGGTGACGCCAGGCCCGCGGCATGAATGATATACGCGGCGCTGAGCTTCTCGGGGAGCGGGAAACGCACATCGTGCTCGAGCACGCGCACTTCAGGATAGGCGCTGAAATCAAACAACGGGTTGTTCGCGACGCCCGTAATATAATTATCGAGCACCACAATAGAGCACGGCCGCTCAAAACGCTCGCGATTAAGCGCGACGAGCGTCGCCACGAGGTAGCGGCCAAGAAATCCCCCGCCCCCGGTAATGAGCACGGTCTTCCCGGCAAGCTGGTCAAGCGCACCGCCGAGGAGCGCGACTATAGTGCGAATGTCTTCGGTAAACAGTCTTTGTATGTCGTTCATATGCACTACAACACCACAGGTTCGGGAACGGGTACAATAAACCGCCCTCCATGGGCTTTGAAATCGGCGAGCTTCGCCATAATCGGCTTGGCAAAATTCCAAGCGAGAATCAGAAGGTAATCGGGCGGTGCCTCACGGAGTGCCTCGGCGCTCACCACTCTGATGTGCGTGCCGGGCGTGTAGCGCCCCTGCTTCCAGGCACTGTCGTCCACTATATAGTCGAGTGTCTCGGCGCCGATACCAAAGTGAGTGAGGAGCGTGTTGCCCTTCGCCGGTGCCCCGTAGCCCGCAAGCCGCTTCCCGCTCTCTTTGAGCGAGAGGAGCAGTGTACGAAGCGCGCGCTTATTGCGCTCGATCCGCTCCCCAAACGCCGCGTAGGTCGCCCGCTCCCCGAGCGCCGATGCGTCCTCCTCGTCGAGGACGCGTCGGAGCGCAGCGTGATTCAGAGGCCGTCGACCGGCAGGTGAGACAAATACCCGAAGTGAGCCGCCGTGCGTCTCTGTTTCCTCAACATCAAAAACCGACATCCCGAGACGCTCGAAGAGGCGCATGAGCGAGCGGAGTGTGAAGTAGGAGAGGTGTTCGTGGTAGACGGTATCGAACAGATTATGCCGGAGCATCGCGCCCAGATAGTACGCCTCAATCACAAAAACGCCGTCTTCGTCAAGCAGCGCCGCAACGCCGGCTACCAGGTCATCAAGGTCGTGCACATGGGGGAAGACGCTGGTCGCACTGATAAGCTTCGCGCCCCCGCGCTCTTCCGCGAGAGCGCACGCAAGAGTTGTTGAGAAAAAGGCGGGGATCGTCTCGACACCTGCGCCACTAGCGCGCGCGGCAATCTCGCGCGCCGGATCAATACCGAGCACGCGCCACCCGCGCTCGGCGAGCGGCCGGAGCAAAATGCCGTCGTTGCTCCCGATGTCGACCGCGAGCGAGTTTGGAGGAAAATCGAAACGGCGCGTGAGCGTCTCCGCAAGCTCCTCAAAGTGGGCGACGAAAACGGGCGAGGTCGAGGAGACATAGACGTACGTACCAAAAAGGAGCTCCGGCGAGACAACATCTCCGAGCTGCACGAAGCGACACGTCTCGCAGAACAAAAGCTCGAGTGGAAAGTGCGGCTCGGGCTTCTCCACTTCCTCGGGGCGGAGAAACGCATTTGCCGGCGGTGTCGGGGCGAGCGAGAGTATCGGCGCGAGCGCCGTGCTCCTGCATACGCGGCAGGCATTCGTGCGAAAAGAAAGACCCGGTTCCATGGTCACGCTCATGAGCTAGTGAGGAAGTGTGACGCGCACCGTGTCCGCCTCATAGTCCTCCTGTGCGCGCGATTCTGTTGCAAGCGCGAAAAACACCGAATCCTCGAGAAAACGCATCCGGTGAATGGTCATCGGCGGCGAGAACACCATATCCCCCGCTTCAAGCACGACCGACTCGCTCCGCTCCGGAGCATCCGCCGGCGCCTCAGTGTACTCCATGCGGCCGGACATAACATACGCATAATGCGCGTCTTTTTTATGATAATGGTTTGCACGAACCGACCCCTTCTTTGAGGAGATCTTCAGCACACTGCGAATCACCGTCTTCCCGTCATCGAGAATTTTTGTAATCCCCCCGCGCTCATCTACAAATTCCGGTTTGATGTTTTTCGTCACCTGCAACATGACACATTCACCCTATCACAAAACATCTAGCGCATACAACAAAAAACACCCCGCCAACTCCTTGGCTTGCGGGGTGTACGGTAATGGTGGCGCGAGATTATGTTTCGGGCGCTACCGCCACCGAGCGACGAGATACTCGAGTACTCTGCTCGGCAGTGGCATATTCGGGTAGTTCAGGATGCCGGAAAGCTCGTGGTCCCGGAGCAACTCCCAACGCCTGCCGGTCGTAACACCCTGCGAGTGTGTCACCTCCTGATTCCACTGCAGATATCGCCCGGACAAAAAGTATGCACGGAACTCCGGATATTCATCGAGCACGACGCCGACGACTGTCATCGCCGTGCGCAGCAGGTGAAACCTTGCAGCGACAAAAATGCCCTCAGTGTATCCCATCTCCCGTGCGTGCCGCACGCATGCGCGGGCCTCCGTGAGTGTATTGTACGCCGCGCGCACTTCGTCATTCGTAATCCGAACAAGCTGACTAAACGGCACGCCGTACTCATGCAGTTGCTCCTCTCGCCGCGCGCACGGCGGAGCCCCGTGCGCAGTCGTGCCGTCGCAGAGCACAAACTTCTGGGCCACACCATTCTGCCACAAACGGACACCTTGTCTGAGAACAGCACCATCGCTATCCGCAAACTCTGCAAAAAGAAAGGCAGTTGTTTCTGGCAACATGCCGACGCCTTCATCGTCCCCAACAATCGCATCAATAACGACCAGATCCCGCGCCTCAGCACTCAAATCAAACTTTGCCACCCTGTGTGCCTCCCTGAAATTGAACGCGTTCTAACGAGGAATTTACACCCAAGAGGATTGTACATTAAAATTGCAGCCTGTCAAATTTTGAAGACGTCAACGTCGAGCTCGGCGAGGAGAATATCGCGCGCGTGAATGCCTAGGTCTTCTATGGTGCGGACGCCGTATTTCTCAAACGGGATTTCAAACTCAACGCCGCGCTGCATTTTCTCGCGCGATGTAAGTACCGCCGCACGCGCCCTCTGTCGCGCGCCACGGAGAGCACGGATGCGGTGGTGGATGCCAAGGCGCCGCCCGAGGAAAACGATGAGGGCGCGGGGTAGTGCGAGCAGCGCACGGCGGCGCATAACGAGCTGTTCTGCGCGCGGGCGAGAGTGCAACACGCGAAACAGATTTAGCCAATTGCGCGGGAAATCACGCGCGTCCATATTGAGATACACGAGCTCATCGAGATGCGCTCTGAGCACTCGATCAAGACGAATCGGTATGTCAGAAACAAGCTCCGGCAACAACTTCTTGACGCGGAGAAAGCTCTCGAGCAGCGCGTTACTGTACGTATGCGCGGTAAGCGGGCTCTCGCGCAGGGGAAACGCATCACGCTTGAATCGCGCGCGCGCCGCCGTGGACCACGCCTGGCTCATTGAGATCCCAAACCGACCGACCACGACGACCGGCGTGTCAATGAAAATGCACGAGCGCGCGAACGAAAGAAGAATCGGCTGGTGCGAGTGAGCCGTGGGCATGTATTCAAACACGACGGTGTCTGCGCGCGAGAACGCTCGCTCGACCGCCTCGCGCGAAATCACCGTTGCCGACGTGTGCAAACGCGGCATCTCGCCTGCCCCACCGCGCCGCGCAAATGAAAAGAGCGCCATGAGCATGGCGCGCGGACTTACATCGCATGTCGCTCCCGTAAACGGCACAACGCCGAGGTGGTTGCGCAGATAATGCCGCGGGTGCGCACCGTCGTAATAATAGAGATGGCTTGCAGTAACGATGTCCGGGTTATCCTCGCTGTCAATCACGCGCTTAAAAACGGCGAGCGCGTGCGGGAGGAGATAATTGTCATCGTCGAACCAGAGGATATAGCGCCCGCGCGCCTGAAGCGCGCTGTAGTCGAACGAGTAATTCGGCCCGCGTCCCTGCGGCACCACAAAATATCTGATGCGGCTGTCGCCGGAGGAGAGTACCGCGCGCTTCGTCTCCTCCGAGCCGCGCACATCGGCAACCACAATCTCAAAATCCTGACACGTCTGCGCCAAGACCGAGCGCACCGCCATCGCGATCAGCACAGGCCGATTGCCGCCAGTGGGAATCAGAATAGAAAAGAACATACGGTATCCTTAAATCCGATATTCGAATTTCGAATTTAATTGAGTGGTATCTCCTCCCAGTTGTATACCCAGCCATCTCTCGTGGGCGACGCAAACCTGCCGCGATAATAGTCTCTATTCAGGAGTTCGGTCGGCGTCATGTCCCTCTCGGCGCTCCCGAGGAGCGTCTGCCAAAGCGGAATGTCACGCTCCACTTCCGTGCGCTGCGCCCCGCTCGAGAGTCTTCGGAAACGATCGAGCTCGGCAAGGAGCTTCGGCGTTATTGAAACCGGCCCGTCTTTCGACTGATCGGCAGCGAGTACGGTAAAATGCCGCTCGACGTAATCAGCGCCAAGCATGATCGCGACTTTTGCAGCCGTGATTCCATCGCGACCGACGTGCGTGTGGTCAGACCAGCCGACCTGCGGCACATGTTGTCTCAGCCAGTCCATACGAGCGAGGTGCGCCATCTCGAGCGTGTTCGGGTAACTCGTCACGCAGTGGAGAAACGTGAACTCCTTACCGAGCTCGCGCATGAGGGAAGCGGTTGCTTCAATCTCCTCGTCGTATGTTGCTCCGGTCGAAATAATGAAGCGATCAAAATACTCTGCGAGCTCGCGGAGCAGCGCCGGACTCGCGCAATCATAACTGGCGACTTTGACAATCCGCTCGGGCCACGGCAGTGCACCAACGCCGGGAACGCGGTGCCGCGCAAAAATCGTCGTCATCGGCACGACGCCATACTTCACGCACTGCTCGATAAAAAAACGGTGGTCGTCGAGTGTGAGGTCGAGCTTGGCGAGCCGCTCGCGCTCAGCGTCAAAGGGACGCTTGATCGTCTTCACCGAGCCGTCGGGATGTGTCTCGCCTTCCTCAAAGCGCGAACGGTCTCGGAGGTCCTCGGACCACATCGACTGCATCTTCACGATGTCGGCGCCGTTTTCTGCCGCAGCGCGAATCTGCTGCGCGAAAATTTCGCGGTCGCCGTTGTGATTTTGGCAGAGTTCGACGATGAGTTTAGTCATTTGTTTATTGGAAAGTAGAAAAGTGGAAGGTGGAGAGTAGTACGACATCGTACGCGTCGCCCGTCCCCATTATCTACTTTCTACTCTCTACCTTCTTGTGCGCCACCGCCCCGTATCCTTCCGCGTACCAGTCCTTGCCTGTACGGAGATTCGGATTGGTCATCGTGCGCGCCACGAGAAAAATGCCACGCGCGCACCACCGGAGCAGGGCAACAGAAGCATAACCACACGCTTTTACGGCCAGATTTCTGCGGAAGCGCTGTCGCACGCTTGCCTTGGCGGTTCTAAAAAATCCGGTCTGTACTTTCTGCATCACGTCGATGACATTCCCGCTTGGCTCGACAACGACGTCTACAAACCCAGCGTGAGACAGAAGGTAACGCAGCATGTAGTGCGTGTAGCGCAGATAATCGTGCGGCTCCTGGTGAATTGAGATAAAAAACGGTACGAGTATCACGATCTTTCCGCCCGGTTTCAAAATGCGGTAACAGTGTGCAAGCACCGCTTTAGGATCGGGGACGTGCTCAAGTACATTCGAGAGCACCACAATGTCCGCGATCTCGGAGGAGAGTGGTATACCGGCGACAATATCGGTAACAACATCGACGCCTGGGAACTGAACGAAGTCGACACCGATATAGCTGCCTTGCCGCAAAAGATCCCCATACTGACCTTTTCCCGCGCCGATGTCAACTATAACCGTCTCGGGAGTGATTCTGCCGATCTCGCGCCGGAAGTACTCATAGCCCCACAGCCTATTCTGTGACCACCCGCGCTTGTTTTGAGGATCGCCGTTCATGCCGCCTTATTGTACACCCCCGTCGCTCCTTAAAAAATCCTCGACAAACCGCGCTGCGCTCACGGAGTGGCCGTCAAGCGTCCCCCACCGCTCGAAGATGCACGTGCGAAGTGTCTCCATCGCGACGCACACGGAGGGCAGTCGTCCCGTGAGTTCACTAAGGGGTTCGCCCCTGTAGACAATGCCGATCCCAAGCCGCTCGATCATTTTATTATTAAAATAAATCTCCGGATCATCTACCGGATCAAACGCGGGAACGACGATCGGGACACCTGTCGTAAGCGAGAGCCAGATCGAGCCCCATCCCGCACGAGCAAATTGAAACACGATGTTCGAATCGACAATGACGTCCGGCGGCATACGCATGCTGCCGGGAGGGACTCCCTCGGTAGTGCTATAAATCGCGAGGCCCAGGTCCGTAGCCTCAGTATACAACCTCTCTAACCCCGCTATGCCGGTCACCGTTACGAGGATGCCGGGCTTCTCGAGCGGCGCGGCGGTCTTGGGCTGCTGCGAGGTGAGCGGCGGAGTAAGAAAGGTTGTAGGTTGTAGGTGGTAGGTGGTAGGTGGTAGGTCGCCCGTGAACCCCGTTAGAGAACTCACACAGGGCATCGAATCCCGTGTGTGTATTGAGCCGCTAGACCCCGCGGCTTGCCGCGCGGCATTCTCGAGCGGGGTGAACGTGCCGGGGAAGCCGACGGCGTGCATACGCTGTCCCTGCTCTACCCATTCTGCGGACTCGATTCCCTGCTGAAGCACATCCGCGGGAATCGCAATCGCGCCCGGCGGCTCTCGGAGCGCACGGGTGAAAATATCCGAAAGAAAACCAAATGTAGTCGAATACGCCGGTGCGATATCAAAACGAAGTCGCGGCGAGCGGCTCATCTCGATAATAATCTGTCGGCCGTCGACCACGCGCTCCGTACCGTCAAATGCGTGCACGGCGAAAGTGCCGGAGAGGTGCTCGTGCGCGCGCGCTGCCGTGTCTCTCACTCGCTCAATCCAGCGCGCAAGCGAGACGGCATAGTCGGCCGTGCCGTCATAAAAAATTTCCCGGAGCATCATGCCGAGATTCTCGTCGAGCACAATCTCCTCCGGCCGCGCGCGGAGAAAGGAGGCGAACTCCTCGCGCATCACCGCGCGCTGTCGCTCGCCATAGACGAGCGGCACGATAATCGCCGAGCGCTCTCTCCCCCGCCGCTCGAGCTCGTCATTGAACGCAATCGCCAGCTCGGTCGTATGCAGGTACGGCCCGGTGCCGTAGGCGAAATTCGTCACTATATACTGACGCGATGGCATGGCAAGATGTAGCCTTCTAACCGCAACTCACAACATCCGATAGTCTACGCCCACAACCTTCATGACTTCATCACGCTGATAGAGCGCCCAGGGATCAAACAGGAGGACGCCCGCGCGCGAGAGCGCGAGGAGTTTGCGGATCGGGAGCGAGCGGAGTGCGCGATGATTCGTCATCACGATAACTGCGTCGGCGTCGCGGAACACCTCGGCGCTCGTGCGCGCGACCTCAATGCCGAGCGCGGCGATCTCGGGTCGCGCGACCACCGGGTCGTAACCGACAATCGTCACGCCACGCTCTTTTCGCAAGAGAGCGACAAGCTCGAGTGTCGGCGATCCACGCATGTCTGAGGTCGGCGGCTCGCCTTTGAATGCAAGGCCGAGAACGCCGACGCGGAGCGCTCCTCTGCCTCGCGCCTTCCGCCGCGCGCGGAGAAATGCGCGGATTTCGTCCGCAACGACGGTAAGAATCGCGACGTTCGTCTCCCGCGCATCTCGAGCAAGCAGGGGAGTATATTCGCGCGCGTGTGCGGAGGCGATATAGAGAAACGGGTCTTTCTCGAGGCAGTAGCCGCCGACGCCGGGGGATGGCCGCGGCACCATCGAGCGCGGGTAGCCAGTGTTTGCCGCAGAAATCACCCGCTGTGTATCAATGCCCCATCTGCGACAAATCAACGATACCTCGTTTGCAAACGCAAACGTAACATCGCGGTAGGTATTATTAACGAGCTTGACCATCTCTGCCTCTTCAAGTGTGTCTACGATTATCACCGTATCGGTCATGAGATTAAAAATCGCCGCAGCCGCGTTCGTGCTTGCTCGATTGATTCCACCAACGACCTGCGGGAGAGAGCGGAGCTCGGACAGCGCCTGGCCTTCTACTGTGCGCTCCGGCGCAAACGCAACAAAAAAATCCTCGCCTGCCTTAAGGCCGGAGCGCTTCTCAAGAGTTGGCACTACAACATCGCGCGTCGTGCCAAGCGGAACGGTAGAGCGGAGGATAACGCTGTCGCCGCGCTTGAGAACGCGGCCGACTGCGTTCGCGGCATCCTTCAGGTGTGCGAGCTGCGGACGCTGCTCTCTATCAAGCGGTGTCCCCACTGCGATGATGTAGACATCTGCGAGACTACGCTCGTCGAGGCTCGTGAGCACGCTGAATCGCTTGCCGACATGATCAGTAAGCAAATCCTCTATGCCTTCCTCAAAGAACGGCGCTTTTTTACGTCGCACGAGGGCCGTGAGTTCCGCGTTCGTGTCAAAGCCCACGACGCGAAAGCCGAGATCAGCGAACGTAAGCGCGAGCGTGAGACCGACGTAGCCGAGGCCGATAACAGCGACACGCTTTGCCCGGACGTCCGCAGCGAGCCAGAGCTCGTGGAACCACACGATATCTATCGGCCGCCCGTCTCGATCAATAACGACTATTTTTTCAAAGTGCTTCTTCTGCCACCCTCCCTCTCTCATACGCGCGACCACCTGCTCAAAGAGTGCTGCCGGTTCCTCCCGGCCCCGTACCGTAAACGGCTGCGGGTTCATCACGCTCTTAAGCGGCTCGTCCGAGGTCGCGCCGCGGCCGAGAGCCCGACGGATGTCACCGTCGGTCGCAATACCGACGAGCTTACCCGTCTCATCAACAACCAGCACAATCCCGCCGGGCAATTCCGACACTCCCGGATCCTGCCGATTCATCAGCGCAAGCGCCTGCCCGAGCGTCTGGTCGTAGGATAGTATAAGCGAATCTATAGATTTTTTCGTCTGCTCCATACGCAAAAAACTCACAACTCCCCGCGCTCTTTGAGTGATCGGTAGATCGCCTCAGCGACTAGAAAATCAGTCGCGCTGTTGATATCCACCGAGCGCTCGTGCGGCATGATGTATGGTAGCACTTTTTCTCCCCACACTCTCCCCAGCTCCATGACGACCGAGCGTCTCGCCGCGTAGAGCCCGCCGTTTCGCTTATAGACCGACTCGAAATCCTGCCTACGGGAGGTCGTAAGCTCCTCGGTACCCGAGACATATTGCTCAAGGAAACCATCGGCGCGCACTCGCTTCATCTTCACCGGGTGAAAATCTCTCACTTCATATACACTGACAATAGAGTCTGCCTCGCGGCGCGCGACAAGCATCTCGAGCGCCTCGTCAATATCGGCGGCGGTAAGAAATGGTGTCGTTGCGTGGAGCTGCACCACATAGTCTACCGCGCGCCCCATCTCGCGCTCAATCTCGCTCGTCGCATGTTGGAGCATGGGGACATCCGGGGTCGTATCAAGTGCAAGCTCCACTGGCCTCCGAAGCGCGACTTCCCTGCCTCCCAAAGAAGCAGCGATATCGAGCACCTCCTCGTCCTCGGAAGAAACAACGACGCGGCTGAGACTCGAGCTCGCCAGTGCCGAGCGCAGCATGTGCGCAAGGAGCGGCACGCCGCCAAGCGGCTTGATATTCTTCCGCGGCACGCTCTTGGACCCTCCGCGCGCGGGTATAACGGCGAGTATATATGGGTTCATATAAACAACATCCCTCAACCAAACAATACGCATCCACGCTCTTGTGACAGCGCTTTGGAAATTGGGTATTGGAAATTGGAAATTAAAATCTGTACCCTTTTCGCTTCAAATTCTCAAGCATCCACTCCGCTTTGAGCCAATCAAGCGGTTCGTCTATGTCCACCGAGCGCTCCCGCGGCACGACATGTCCGACGACGCTCTCTCCATACAATCGTCCAGCCATGATAGTATCACGCCGCATGGCGTAGACTGCGCCGCTCCTGCGATATGCGGTCGGCAGATCCTGGCGACGCGCACCTTCCGGTTCTGCCATGGTGTACGGAAGCACGCGACCGTTCTCGATCCGCTTTGCCTTCACCGGATGGTCCGCGTTGGCGACTTCGACGAGCGTCACCGCGCTCTCCGCCCCGCTCTCAATCAAGATTCGGAGCGTCTCGTCAATGTCCTCCGGCGTGCGAAACGGCGAGGTCGGTTGGAGTATCACGGCATAATCGAACTTCCTGCCCTCACGCTCCTCCATAAAGGAAATCGCGTGCTGCATCACCGGCACGTGTGGTGCGTGATCAGTCGCAAGCTCGGCCGGGCGTACGAATGGCACCTTTCCGCCACAAGTCCGCGCGACGTCCGCGATCTCTTCGCTGTCTGTTGAAACGATGCAATGCGTGAGAAACGTGCTGCCTCGGGCCGCCTCGATTGAAAAAGCAATTAGGGGTTTGCCGCCGAGCGGCTTTATATTTTTCCCAGGAATGCCCTTTGAGCCGCCCCGTGCCGTAATGACGCCGAGGATCACGCGCTGCTTAAGAAAAGGTGTCGTTTTCGCGTTCATACTCAATTCAAAAAAACAGAAGGAAGAATCCCTATAAACATTAATAGCGTTGCTATCGCTCGGCGGCCCATTTCTCTCTCTTCGAGAAATTTGCCCGCTATAACCACTGTCCATAGCGCTTGGAGCCTTTTCAGGCTTGATGCGTATGCTACGAGAGAGTAATGTAACGCCTGGTTTGTTAACACAACGCCCACACTGCTAAACAATGAAATAAGCATATGCGCCTTGCAATGCTGCGTAAAAGATTCGATAACGGTGGTGGTAAATTTCCGATCGTACATCATATTGATTACATAGGTAAGAATGCCAAGCGATGTAAAAATAAAAAAAGTTGCGAACAGCGCCGAGGATCGCACGACTGCAATTTTATCAAAAGGAAAGGAAGCGGCAAAAAGAACAGAACCGATAAGCCCATATGCAACCCCTCTATCCTTTATCGAGGATTGCCTGTTCTGATATCTAAAAATTTTGCCTCCACCAAGTAAAAACCAGAGACCCGACATCGTTATAAAAATTCCAACAACACCGGCCAAAGACGGTTTCTCATTTAAAAACAAAAATCCAGTAAAAATGACTAGCGGTGGGATAATGAGACGTAGAGGCGCAATAAGAGACGCATCACTCAACTTAAAAGCCCGAACAAATAAGTTCTGTGATATTAAATTTAAAAAACCCGTTATAGCGACAGCGGACCAAAAACCGTCCTCAATCTCTGGAATCCCAACCAGGACAAGAATTGGTAATAACAATATTCCGGTGAGAAACAAAGTAATGACGAGGAGCGCCTGATCGTTCAGACCATCTTTCAGATGCTTCCTTCTCAAAACATCGCTAATGCCGAGCGCAAAAGTACCGCTTAACATTAATGCAAGAAAGAGAATCGTCATAACTTTCCATTCCTACATGCCCGCCCACTGATAATCTATAACACAACGCGTGGTGCAATAGTGACACAAATTTCTATCATGTCAACGAGCCGTTTGTAGGCCGTCCCGTCGGCGCGAGGCATGAGCTGCTCTCGCGCCCGAGAGCGCTCAACCGCACCGAGTGACGGATCAGTGAGATGAGCATTAAGCGCGGTCATCAAGTCCTCGGGGCTCCTCACCAGCCGCACGGCGCCGCTCTCAAGAAGCGGCACATAGTGCCTATGAGAATAGCCGCGCGCGTAGCGATCCGGGTAACAGATGTTCACGACGGGCGTGTCGCAGAGAATCGCTTCGATCGAGAGTGTTGAGCGGTAGTTGGTATTGACGTCAGCGTAGCGAAGTGTTGCCGTAAGATTGGCGATATCTTCCTCGTCGAGCTCAACCGCGCTACCGGCAGCCGTAGCGCGCCGTTTGCCCGCCGCCTCGAGATGAAAATTCCTGGGTGGCGAGGCAAGAAGTGACGCGAACCTCCTACCGTCTTCCTTCGGGTGCAAGCGCACGAAGATATTCGGGTAGCCCGCGAACACGCCCCGCTCGCGCGCCGCAAGGATGTCCGCAAGCACCAGGTGCTCTTCGGGATAGTTGCCGTCCGTTATCGTCGTGAGTAAAATCATTTTTTCACGCGGGTCGAGATTTTTACTCCGCAAGAATTCCTCGCGCGTCGGGAGCGAGCGCTGCGGCGAGATGTGGTTGTCAAACCGTACCGGCCCGGAAATAAACACGTTCTCCGGCACATAGCCGTACTCGCGTACTGCGACCCCCTTCATGTGATCATTCCAAAGACAGAGGTAGTCCGTCCGACGAAAATGAACGCCGCCGTTGTGGAGATTATCCCAATTAAAATTGATCGCCGCGGTCGGCGCGCAGTACTTCCTCGCGTACACCACCGCCTCCGCATCAAAATGGTTGAAACCGGGGGAGCACGTGAGAATAATCGCGGGCTCATAGCGGCGGAGCAGCTCCTCCCACGCTCGATTGCGCGGCACAAGGAGCGTTTCAAGCCATGTAAAAAGGTCGTTCGTAATCCAGCACTGCGGCAGCGCATACGAGAGCGTCCGCAGCGCGCGACGTCGCCAGTCGCGCATGCCCTTCAGCCTGTTGCGCGCGACAACGGGTTCAAAGTCGTACTTTCGGATCATCGAGTAACGAAGAAGCTTACCGAAGAGGATCCAAAA
Source organism: bacterium (assembly GCA_030697645.1). Taxonomy (NCBI): domain Bacteria; species bacterium. The sequence goes on from JAUYPI010000014.1 coordinate 27,684, forward strand.
TTTCGGATGCTGAATCGCCCGCTCGATGTAGGTGAGGTTCGAGAGCGCGGGATACGGCGCACCACCGGCGAGGGCGCCCGGCGCAAGAAACGCCAACACATGGAACCGTGCCGCAAGCTCAACAATAAATCGCGTCCGAAGCAAATCCGACGCATACGCATTATTAGAAATGAAGAGAAAAACGGTTTGCATAATTTCTGGGTGCCACTATACTACTGCGATGTTTCCTACGGGAGCGCGTTTTAATAGGGAAGATTATGGATGATACACCCAAACAGCATCGTATGGTGGCTTATGATTCGAACGTCCTTGTGCCTCTGTTCAGCACATAGTCTCATGTCGTATTTTGTATAATAATAGTGTTTTGGACAGCGTTGGGAAATGAGATAGAGCATGTGCAGTAATCTCAGTAATGAAAATTTCTTCTCGGAAAAAGTGAATACAAAATACTCGCTTTTTAAGTTTTTAAACAGCGCGACAATTTCCTCTGCAGTGAGATAATCCAGAAAACCAAGACCTACGGTAATATCCGCTTTTGGAAGATGTATGCTGTTCGCGTCCCCCTCAATAAACGCGAGCCCTCCGGTAATGTCTAATTCTTTCTGGAGTCTCCTGGCGCGCTCGATGGCCCTGCGAGAAACATCAACTCCGACGATGCTGTGCGGTCCGGCTTCCCGACGCATCCGAAATGCAAAATAGCCCGAGCCGCACCCCAGCTCCAAAACTGATTTATTTCGCGCATTCTTTTTTAGGATATCCAGACACAACTCGCTCCGCACCTTGAGAGGTTTTCGAAACTTCGAGGCGAGCGTTTCGACAAATGAAAGACCTTCGCTCGAGGAGAGCGAATCTTCCCACGCAATAATTTTGTTATCCCAGTATTCCCTACTGTCCATAATAATAATCCTGAAATGAAGTAAAGGTGTGCGCCTGCAATAGTGTTCGTGCCATTTTTTGTATGTTGCTGGTATACGGCAGACAGAACGGATTTTTTAAAAGCAATTTCATCTTAAACGGAATTGAGGCTATCTCTTTTGTCTCATAGAGCTGCCAGGGATGTATAAATAAAATGGCAGGAATTCCCCGCTCATTTAGTTTTCTTATAAAATAAGAGGTGCCTCTCGCTTTCAAAAGCGCCATAAAAAGACCGCTTCCGATCGGTATCGAACGGAGCAAGAGGCTCATCGTCAAATTTTTTGGAAGCTCTTTTGAAACGCTGGCTTTACGATACGCGACAATCGAGACGGGTATCTCGTCTATCCCTTCATAATTAAAAACTGCATATGCATCGTACGTTGAAGAAGAGTACTTAAAACCGTATTTTTTCAAATACCGCCACGAGTCTGGCGGGAGATACATCAGAGGAGCGCGAAACCCTTTAGGATTAAATTTTTTTATAAATTTTTTTGAAAGAACCAACTCCCGCTCTAGAATCGCCGCTTTCGTTAAAAGGGGATGGGTGTGTGTATGATACGCGATTTCATGGCCCCTATTTTGTATCTCCTCAACCGCACGAGGGTGCCAATCATATATCTCAGCGACTATAAAGAAGGTCGCTTTCTGTTCAAACTCGTCAAGTACATCCAGTATTTTTTCTATTGCGTGCCGGATATAGCCGTCGTCCATTATCTTTCTCTCGTCAGAGGATGTTTTTTTAATCTTAAGCGCATCCTCATAGAAATGTATCCACGACTCCGTATCAATTGAGAGAATATTTTTCATCTTTTACTCACAAGATACTGCGGCCGCTCGGTCTATGTGCGCAGATATCGAGACGAGACTATCGCTTACTTCTTCTTCGCAACGATGACTGCTTGCGTGAGCAGTATGGGCCAAATAATTTTTTGCTCGATAATAGTCCCGTGTTCCTTAACAGTCGTTTCGACTTCGTGCATGGTGAGTGGACGTTCATCGTGATATATCCACTTCCCAACGAGGACGGCGACGCGCCTCGCAAAACGGTATAAGAGTGTCGGGGTCGGGAAAGCGATGATTGCGAGCCCTCCAGAAGAAAGCAGACTGAAGTGGCCTACAATAGCACGTTTGGTATCTTCCGGAGAAAAATGCTCTATGAGCCCGACACTAAACACGAGGTCAGCTTGCGGTTCGTTCTGTACGACTAAAACATCGGCTCTATGAAGAAAGGTGCCTGTATCGGAACCAAACTTGTCTTCAAATTTTTTAAGACTTACGTCGTTATTGTCAACAACATGATATTCTTTCGGGCTAAACCTATCTTTTATGAGCGAGTAGAAACAACTGTCACCGCCGCCGAGCTCAACAACCCTCATAGTATGAGGGTAGGAAATATATTTTTGTATGAAGTCAACTAAGACCTTGCTCTTGGTTTTTCGAAAAAATTTAATGTATATCGGCGCTGAGCGCTGTTCGTTATAATATGAATTCCAATCCGTCCTTCTCTGTCCATATTTGCCCATGACAATATTTTTTTTTACGGTAAAAAGCTCAAGGAGGGTACGCATATAGGACGTTACGCGGACCTTGGATTCTTTGCTCGCTTTGTACGTTATGGGTACTTCTTTTATTTTCAATCCGGCTTGAGTCGCTATTGCTAATATTTCAATATCAAAACCCCAGCCATCTAGTGTCTGGAGTCCAAAGAGTGTACGCGCAGCCTCCTCGTTAAACATCTTAAAACCTCTCTGGCTGTCTCTGATAGACCAGCCCATAACTAGGGGTATTGCGATTTTAGACAAAGATCCAAGGAAAAAACGATAATCACACAGATCCAGTCGAGCGGATAAAAGACCGGTTGAGCCGATCACGACATCGTATCCCTGGATGATATGCTCCAAAAACTCGTCTAAGTATTCAAGAGATATCTGGCCATCGGCATCTATAAAAAATCTAACACCCCCTGACGCAGCCAGCATGCCGGTTTTTACCGCAGCGCCCTTGCCCCGATTGTGGCCGTGCGAAATTAACTTTATGTCTGACGAATTAAAATTTTTCCTTAACACTCCGGCCGTGCCGTCCGTGGAACCGTCATCGACCACGATTATCTCATTCGTGTAGCCGCGCTCTAAAAAGTATCTGTGGATGGCAGAGACAGTTTTCACTATATTCTCCGCTTCGTTGTACACAGGAATGACGGCCGAAATATACGATTGTACCCTCATGATATATATAACGTACCTTACGCACTAAAATGACGCACGCGCTAAAGGCCAGCAATCTCTCTCGCGCAGCGCAGAGCCTTGGCGAGCGTGCCGCATGGGTTGCTGTAAGAAAACACGAGTTCATGTTTTCCTCGAGGTATCGCAACGCCCATAAACACGGTATTCACCCTGTAGATGGGGAGCGGGACTCCGTCGAGTGACGCATCCCACCCCGGCAGGTTGTTCTCCGAAAAAACGAGAAAGCCGGGAGTCTTTGTATACACTTTAAGCGCCGCAAGCCCGTTTTGGTGCTTCTCTATTTCCACGACGTGTTCTCCGTCAAACGTACGCTCCCCCGAACTGCAGCTTTTTTCGTACCGCTCGTCGGCCGTGCACTGAACAAGCATCTGGGAAAAATCTGTGCGGTAGCGCTCAAACACCTCTGCATCTTCGGCGTCAAGGAACGTCAGACGATCTGCGAAGTAAAAAATATCGTTCGCCTCGGGGTTTTCATATATAAATACGGGGATCTTGTGTTCTGTTATTTCCGTTTGGAATACCTGCGGGAATACGCCCTCCTCGAAGGGAGTGGTGGTAACAATATAGCGTATGCCGAGAAAATCTAATAATGCCTTACGCATTATGAGTACCTCCTCCTTGGTACGGTCAGGGACTCGAAAAGGGTTTTCTGTCAGTCCGGTAAAAACTGGGACCACCGCCACAAAACTCATCAATCGGTTAGCCGCATGCGGCACGAGCGCATCGGCCGCAAGCGACGACTGTATATCGTAATGCAAAAACTGGTTAGGAACCAACACCGCCTGGCGGTATATCAGCCTGTCTTCCAAAGTAAGCTTCCTCTCTTCCATAATCCCCTCCTCATTCGAACTGTAGAGGTGCTGTAAAACACGGCCCGGGTGATTCTCAAGGAACGATATGGTCGCCGGTCTCTTCTCGTATGCGCCCGATTTGATTGTCGGGTAATTGAACATGCCGACTGCACCGGCGGACAGAGCGGCGACGATCAACAGCACGACACTCTGTCGCCTCACGAGCGGCGTACGGGAATAAAGATAGATCGCTCCCCCGCCGATCGCGAGCGACATGAAGCTCGCGAGGAGCAGAGGGTTTGAAAAAGAAAGATACTGTCGCAGGTCTAAAAACACACGGTCAATGATGCCGAAATAATGGCTGGGTGGGTACGCCCCAGCAGGCTGGTACACGTGGTACAAGAAGCGTTCAAAAAACCATTTTAAGAATGAAGCAACGTGCCGCTCAAAAAACAGAAAAATTATATTCAGCGCAGCGACGAGCGCGGCCAACGCCATCACGGTCCATAAAAATATGCCCCTGGCCCTTCCGGTCCAGCGCTTCAAATTAGCATCCGGAACACGCGCTCGAAGAGCATCAACGCCAAAAGCGCTCAGTATAGAGAAACAAAATGTCGCAAGCAGAACGAGACGCGCCGGAGAACGAAACATTGAAACAAACGTGTGGTCGTGCAGGAACTTAAACGGTATGGAACGAAACAGTGCGAGACTCAAGGCAACGAACGCCAAGCCGAGGAAAAAACGCGGTACCGGGCGCCGATCTCGCAGTGAAATAATAAGAAAAAAAAGCGGAATAACGCCTATGAAAAGCAGCTCGCTTGCGCCTCGCGACCCGAACGGAATCCCCTGCGGGCTCTTCACGCCGGGGAGAAACAACCGTATAAGTTCCTGGGGTAATAGTGAATCATCAATTGCCTCTGCGTACGTGACTCCCCCCGCTGCGCGTGGGGAATAGGCACTGATGAGCGCGGTCGGCAGCAACTGATACGACGCCACGGCAAACCCCACGCCGAACATCAGAGCAACTCTCAAGAGAAACCCGCGGAGTTCACGGGCACCGCCTCTCTGATATAGGTGCCACGCAATAAATAAGACAAACAAAGCTGCAGCCGCCAGAAAATAAACAAACTGCATGAATATGACGCCGAGTCCGCCAAACGCGATCAAAGCGATGCCGAACAAAACATACGACCACCGTTTGGCGGCAAGCTTCCAGAGAACGAGAAACAGCAACGGCAAGAACAACTGCGCGTGTACTGCGGTGGGAACGATGATACGAAATGTAACGATATACGCGACACCCGCCATGAGGGCCGCCGATTTAGAGACGCCGAGGGCGCGGGCAAGCGCCGCGCATGATATAGCGGCAAGCACACATACAATAAAGCCGTATACGTTTGTGTAATACAGAGCGCGCTCCGGCGTAGAGCTCAAAAGGGCTATAAGGTGGAACCAAGGTAGAAAAAATCCGGATGAAGTCGCGAAAATGGGAAAACCAAAAAGAGTCTCCGCGCTCCACAAATAACTCGTGCCGCTCGCGAGAGCTCGATGCAGAAAAGAAAAATAAGGGGCTGTCAGTTTTACCACATCGTTCCACCACAAAATCCGACCGCCTACTAAAAGCGGGGCGCGGGCTATGAATACGGGGATGACCAAAAATAAAAACCAAAATCGCCCGAAGGCGGCTTTTTGCACGGCTGCCGAAACAAGGCGTACGGTTTTAAACAATGCAGACATCGTACTATACGCTTACACAACTTTTTTGCTGAAAAGTATCGCTGTTAATGCCACCGTGGCTCACGCTGGTGGGGGTCGTTCTCGAGCGCAAAACGCTGCAGTGACGAGAGGTGTGAGGACGCGGAAAAATACTCGGGATAAGAATAGGAAATCGGCGTAAACGAACCGGGCGGCGTGTAAATGCTTGTATACATCAATCGCTCGCGCTCCCGTGCAAAGCCGCCGCGATGGAGCCCGCTCGTGTCGCAAAAAACGATAGTCCCGGCGGCGCCAGTACACACTCTTATATCTTCGCTCGGAATAAAATTGTCGGCGTCCGGCGGCATCTTGGGAGAACCCGCGGGCGGCTCCTGCGCAAAGAGCGAGCGCCACTTGCCACCGCTATGCGAAAACTGCACGTAGGTGAACGGGCCAGCGTCCTCGTCCACGTCATTGAGGTAAAGAAACACCTTAACGAGCTTCTGGTCTTCGGGGTCGCGATGCCAGCGCTGTGAGGCGAATCGGTCCCTGCTCGTGGGCATCGGCACCGTTGCCTCAAGCGCCCAGCCGCGAAACTTCGGCCACATGCCGAGGTACCCCGCAACTGTGCCGAGTATCGCCTCGTCGAGTGAAAATCGCGTAAACGGGTGCGCGAAGTCGAGCACTGCTGGCCCCTCCCAGAGATTTACCAAAAAATACGATTTGGCTCGCGTGCTCTCGCCTGCGCGCTCGTCGTGCGAGCGCTCTGCTCGAGCACGCACGGCCGGACTCTCCCATCGCTCGCGAGCGTACGCAATAAGCTCAACGACGCGCTTCCCGCCGAGGAGCGCGTCGGCGCGCGTCACGGCAATTCCGGTGCGCTCAAGCTCGCCTATAATCGCCCGCCCAACGTCGCTCACTATTGGCGGCGCGGAGCGGTAGCGTCGGATCGCGGCGCGGTTACGAAAACGCCACATCGCCGGTAGCGAGAGCGTACGATAATATCGGCGCCCGCAGGCGCGCAAAAATTTCTTTACGAGACGTTTGAGTGTGGACATAGACGACGAGAGAGTAGAAGGTGGAAAGCGGAGACGGACGATAAAAATGCGTCGTCGTGCACTACCCTCTACACTTTCCACTCTCTCGTTCGCTCGCATACTACACCGCCGCGCTCTGATAGTGCAAGGCCACACGCTCAAAAATAGCGTGCGCGATCCGCTCGCCGGCCTTCCCGTCCATAAACGCGCACTGCTCGCGCACGAGACGCTCGCGGCCGTCCCGATCGAGCTCATGATTATCAAGGTAGCGCCGCGTCCACTCCACTAACTCCTCGACACTCCCGACGAGCCGGATACCGCCAGTCGCAAGCGCTTTTCGGTAGTGCTCCGTCCCGTAGTAAAACGTCGGCGACCGGAGACTCGGTACGCGCCCGATGCTCTCCCCTATTTCAAAATTGATGTTGATGACCGGCCGCCCCATGAGCGCCGCGTCAATCCCGATGCTCGATGCGTAGGAAATGACCAGAGATGCATGCGCGAGCGTGTCGCGCAGCCGCTCCGCGTCCTCGCGCGTCATGTCCCAGTCACCGCCACGCTCTGAGCCGAACCGAAGACCAGGCAGATCGTACCGAAGCCACGGCCGTTTCTCAATCTCCTGTCGGTCTACAAAATCGTTGGGTTGAAACCGCACGAAAAGCTCGGCGTTCGGAATTTGTTTTTGTTGCTCGATGAGATCGTAGAGCAGGTCTATCGCATACCAATCATACTTTGAAAACGCAGTCCCCATTGGGGCAAAAAGGACAAGGCGCTTTGTTGGGTCGGAGCCAATCGAGCGCAAAAATGCCTCGCGGCTCATCGGCTTATTCGTGAAATATATGTCGTACTGCGGCACGCCTACGATACTCGTGTGCTCGCGAGGCATATCGGCAAAACGCTCCGCCTCGTCTCGCACAATTTCATTGTAGACGAGGATCCTGTCTGACAGGAGGCGCAGCGACGCGCGGGCGGTGAGCTTATCCCACGTATTGATAAAACCGACTGTCGGCACGCCCCGCCGCCGCGCGTCGCGAAGCAGCGCGACTTCACCGTCGTCGAAAAGGTTCGCGAGCACAACCACAGAAGGCTGGTACTTCTCGAAAAGTGCGCCGCAACCACTGTCGCCGACGAAAGCCGTATCGAGTCGGCGCAGCAACCGCCGCACAAAAGAGTGCACGATGAGGCGATTCAACAAAGACCCTGCGTAGTACGCGAAAGCATTCCGTGACTCAAGGTAGTGCCCGCGCCTGCGCAGGTCGGTCGTTCTCGTGCGGATAAGATGAAATTTAAGGAAGCTCATCAGGCGCTCGAGAGCGCCATGTGGCGCTGGATCACACACTGCGTACGTAACGCCCTCAATTGGAAGCTCGCGTGTGTAATACGCCGCGCGCTCCTCATTGCGCACAAGCGCAATGATACGCGCATCTTTCCGAGAGAGCAGCGCGGCGGCAACCTCAGTGCGCAACAAATTTTTTACCTCCACCGCCTGAAAGCAAGTCAAAAAGATAGTCGTCATGCCGGTGAATTATTGATAGGGCAAAACCCTTGAAGTACACCCGCGAGCCGCTCGCTCGCGCGGCCGTCGAGGCGATACGCCTCCTCCCGCGCGAGCCGCTCACGCCCTTCGTGGCCTCGCGCAGGATCGGAGAGCGCCGTGCGCACGGCACCGCAAAGTTCACCCTCGCTTTTTGCGAACATAACCCCGCCGCTCTCAAGCACCGCGCTAAAGTGCTCGTAATCATAAAAGCGCCGCACGCTCTCCTGATACGGAAGCGCCGCCGCGTCCGTACCGTCAAATCCGACTAAAACAATCGGCTTATCAAAAAATGCGGCGTCCACGCAGATAGTTGAAGGTCCGGCGACGACGACGTCTGCTGCGGCAAGCGTTTGAGCAAGACGAACGTCGTCCGCGCGCGAGAGCTCCGTATTTTTCACATGGCCGAGCCCTGAGCCGCCGCGCTCGACAACCACGCGACCGAACCGCCCGGGACGTACCCCCGCAACCTCGTCTGCGATCGGCAGGCGCACAAACAGAAGAGCGGTGTCTGGGAGACAAGAATCGAGCAGCGCGATACAGTGCTGATCAATCGCGTGCCTCGCCGCAACATACCGGTCGCCAACCGGCGCAAAGAGAACAACGTGCGTCCCGGGATCAAACCCGAGTTCTCGAAGAAACACCGCGCGGGTCGCTCCCGTGCTCACGTGCTCACGGTACCGCGCGTATCCGTCGTAGTGCGGAATGCCCACGACGCCGACGCGCTGCGGCGCAATGCCGTGGAGCACGGTTGCTTCACGAGCAATGATGTCGTTGTGGACAACGAGCCGATCCGGCACCACGCGGAGGAGTCCTTTGGCCGTCAGGTTGTCCCATGAGCGCACCATGCCGACGATGGGGATACTCAACCCACGGGCTGCGTGCATGAGTCGGACATCGTGCTCATTCTGCACGTCGGTCGAAAAAACAAGCGCGGGGCGAAACTCTCTCAAAAGTGCGTCGAACGGGAAGCGCGGCGTGAACATGCGGCTCAATGCCCGTACCAGAGCATGAGCTACCCTGTTCGACAACACCCGCGAGAGCCACGCGCCGCGCCCGCTAAGTTCAGCGGCTCGCTTGATTGAAAGCGCCCTCGTCCGGAGCGCCGAGAGGACAAGCGTACGCAGTATGAGATCTCGCCTCGTGAGCCGTGCGGAAATACCTCGGATAAGCACGCGCTCGCCCGCATACTCCCGCTCGAAATAAGGCTTCTTTCGCTCCGGACAGAGGATGACAACGGTGCTCTCCGGCCTCGCAACAAGCACCTGATCAATCACAGTCGTCCCGAGAATGTTGCGTGAAATGAGCGGGTGGAAGCTTGAAATGAAAATCGATGGCATACGAAAAAACACCGCTCGACAGCGGGCATCCTGTCGCGCATGAATGTCACTCCATACAACTCCGCCCCTGGCGTCGATGGCACGGGCGACGGGCAGCGTGTAAAAACAAGACTACTTGTGGCTTTTCCCACGAGAGTCCTGATTTAGACGTGTACGTCTCTACGTACCGCACTGGCTCACAAGCAGCGCCCTCGATTTCGGACCGATAAGACCGTACCCGGTAGTTGCGGGACTGCCGCTCGAGACAACCCCGCTCGCGCCCTGCCACATGCGCACTGCCGCTTGAGTCAATTTCCCGAAATACCCAGTCGCCAAACCGGCTTCAAGTTGCCCTTTTTTAATGAGAAATTTTTGTAGTTTCGAGACTTCACCCCCGGTTCCCGCATCTCGCATTCCAAGTCCAAGAGTTCTGGTGAGTTTACAATCTATCGTCGCCGTGGCAGTCGTGGCCAGTGGCAATACGGGTACAGGAACAGAAGTAGAGGAAGGAGAAGGAGGAGCGACCGCAGCGGGGATTGGGGACTGCTCTAGCTCGGGCTGGGGCGGCAAAACAGCACCTCCAGCGCTGTTAAAGTAGGACGGGATGCCAGTCTTCATGTACTCGGCAAGGGCAGCAATAGCGGCGTCGGAATAATCGGCACGCACTAAGGATTTTACGTCATCATCAAACGCCGGACTGCCCTTGTATGGGAAGAATAAATCGGCGCGCTCTAATCCGCTTACCTGCGTCATGGCACTCACGATCATGTCCGTGTCTTCGGCAGTACTTCCTTGAGGAGACGGGTTTCGTGTCTTCAAAATCCTCAAGAGCTCCACCATACCGTCTGCGCCGACTTTTTTATAGAGATTCGAGATGATTACTCCCGAGTGCGTATATGAATCACGGATTGGGAAATCGATACCTCCTTCAAAACTATAATCGAAATTTTTATCGTATTTTGCCTTGAGTTCTTTGGCGCTGAACAGGTGAGTGCGGTTCGTTATATCCAGAAGCGTTTGTTCCTGTATATCTGCAAAAATGTACGGGCGTGCCTGGGTCTCCATAAAAACCGCGATACCCTCCTTAAACCATTTCGCGGAATACGCGGCCCCGTAGAAAAGCCGCTGATTCCTTTCGACAAGATGGGCCATCTCGTGCACGAGTGTTGTTTTAATCTCACTGAGCGTCTCGGTATCAAGATAATCCTTGTTGTAGAGGACGACGTTCGGTGGAGCAGCCAGTGCCGTTGCCTCATACCCGACATCTATATCGGAAAGATCAGCCGCATAGATGAGTATATTCTCTGGCGGTTTGATGCCGAGGGACTTCACAAAAAGGTCGTCGACAAAAGACATCTGCGACAGGGCAGTTTCAAGCTTCGCTACCGACGCGACCGACCCTGCTACCGTATACCGCCCCACCGTCTTAACCGCATTCCCCGTCCCTGCGTTCGGCGTTGCGAATGCCACCAGTACGGGGGCGACATAGGAGGAGTTTCCAGCAGGGTACGCCACAGAAAGCGTCTGGCCCTGCGCCTCATACGACGGCCAGGCAGATAGCACCTTCCAGTCTGCTGGATAATCAATCGTTATCGCGGGGGAGAGAAAGTAGGAGCCCCGCGCGACCCAAAATTCATACACCGCGACAGGCTGTGTCAGAACGGTGGAAATGTCGTAGTCGATGTAAAGATTGTGAACACCCGAGTTAGTTTTGTAACGGTTCGGCACGATAATGTAGCCGCTCTCGAAGCCAGTTTCGAGATTTCCCATTTCATCAGCCGCTCCCCGGAAGAGGTATGTCATGGCACCAGTCGCCCCGAAGTTATCAACATTATCAAAAGCGCTCGCGCTCACATACTTCGTGTCCAGAGGAAACGTCCAATGACCGCTCGCTTTAAAATCGGGCGTGATCGTAATATGCACCTTTTGGTTGACCGCCTCGGCAGAGTTACTCAGGAAAAAGAGAGCAAAAAAGGCTCCACACAGGACGGCGTATTGGCAGATGGATGGTTTACGAAAAAACATGGATTCAATAATTGGTGAATTTCACCGACTGGAGTATGCGGACCATGAGATCGCGCAGAACGGGATTTTTGTCCGTATAGACCGTATGTACCTGATGTACCTTACCCTTCCGAAATATGAAGTCATCGAAGACAATAAGACGGTTCTTTTTCGTAGAAACGTAGCTCCACTCGACGGAGTATATTTTATTACCATCTCGCTCTTTCATGCTCGCCGCTGTTACCCGAACGCCCACCAACGATCGCCGTTGCTGAGCGATATAGAAATTGACCAGGTCTATGGGGTCGACCTTAGCGACAACTGCCTCGGGCACAGAAAAAATAGCGGCGGGCGTAGAGCTTAACACATAGGCTTTTTTTACAATCCGTACCCCTTGGTCGGTGCGATCTCGTAGAGAAATCAAGCCCACCGAGTTGTTACTCAGGGTAGTAAAGGTGCGCTCGGAGACGCTCCAGTATTTCGGTACAAGCACGCGCACGCCACTGTCTTTGCTCGCATATTCGGTGTCATACTGATATTCGGTCTCATACTGAAAGACGGTCTCTGCAGATACAAACAGCGACACTGCATGTGCCGCTACAGAGATGACAACAAACGCGAGTATGAAACGGCCAAAAGAGTTCATGGTATTCTGTGATCCTGAAAATGCCAGAGGCCCTGTGGGAGATACCGTACCTCTGAGGCGTCTTGCACACTTTTTTTCTATACACAGTTTAATTAACCCAGTCGCGACTTCTCCTCAATAGCCTTTCGGGCGACAGGAAGTTCGCCTATAAAGAGCTGGGGGGAAATGCCTTTGTCCGTCAAAACTATTTTCGCGTTGTCTTGCAAAGCACGCTGGGTAACTTCAAGTTGCTTGAGAAGTTGCGCGTTCCCGGTAAATGACTTGTTTATGAGATCAAAGGCCTGCGCCTGTCCTTCCGCCTCGAGGATGGCGGCCTGCTTCTTTCCTTCAGCTTCCTTGATCATTGCTCGCCGGTTGCCGTCGGCTTCTGTCTCTTTCGCTGTGGCAAAGTCGATGGCCGAGCGCTTACTGTTCTCTGCCTTGATAACCATGTTCATGGTTTCCTGAACGTCTCTCGGCGGAATAATTTCCTTCATTTCAACACGCACTACTTCAACGCCCCATTTACCTGTTTCTTTTCGTAAGATGTCGGCAAGCTCGGAATTCAGCTTCGAACGCTGCGAATTAACGTCCTTGAACGCCATGCCGCCAATGACGTTTCGTGCAGTCGTCTGCGCCAGTGAGACAATCTGGCTTCTGAAATCACTCACTTCATACAAAGATTGCTTTACATTGTCCTCATCGCGCTTGACCTGGAAGTAGATCATCATATCAACCTTCGCATTCAGATTGTCTTCGGTGATGATCTCGTGCGAAGCGATGTCCACCATGTTTTCGGTGGTGTCGACTTGCACCATGCGGTCGATAACCGGGATAATCCAGTGGAACCCGGGGTTGCAGAATTTTTTGTATTTACCCAAACGCTCAACAACCGCTCTGCGTGTCGGCCTGACAATGCGTATCCCGGCGAGTATAAACACCGCAAGGATTGTGAGCCCCAGGAATTGGAAAGGTGATGCAGAGGTCATAGATCATTATTTGTCGTCAAAAGTATAGCTCAGTATAACTCAATTCTTGTCGCTAGAGAAGCGAGGTTAGAAACACCCCTTCTCCTCCGTAAGGAACAGTAAACCCATCGTCAAAGTTACGCTGTCGCACAGCGAGTCCATCACTCACGTGCCTACACGCTTCTTCCTTGCTCATAAACTCTGCTTCAGATTCTCGCAAGTAAGCAGGGGTCTGCCACGAATGTTCCAAGGTCGCTTTCTTCGATGGTTCGAGCCCGAAAAAAGCGCACTCTTGTCCAGCCGGTATCAACGCCAACAATTTCTTAACCATTGTAACGTCGTCGTCTTGATACGCGTACGCTTTCATCTCTGAAACCGAATAGAATCCATACGTGCTGTTCCATGTGTCGAGTATCGGGTATGTCACCACCATCTTAAAGGGGTGTGCCGTGAACGCTTTCTTGTATCCGTCTAAAAAGTGAACCCTGCAAACCTTCTGTCTCGTCGCTTTTCCTCCGAGCACCGGAGTAACGAGAACGTCTTTTGCGTTTGGATTTCTACAAATTTCACATTCTGGTTTTTTAAAAAAAGAAAGGGCCATACAATAGAAAATGGCGGATATACGGGGACCGCGCGACGGAGGGTTCCGTCACGCGTATTGTACCGCATACAACCTGAAGTCTCCGCGAGACGATACGAATGCGGGACACGGAATATACTAAACATCTCGCAAAAGCTGGCCGTTTGTGCTAGCGTAGGCTACCGTGGGGCAGAGCCCTGGTGATACTCCGTGGTCTTTTTTTTATACCTTATAGAGACTAGAGACCGATTTTTATCAAAAGTCGTGCTACCCCGGGTGCGCCATGTCCATAATGACTCTAAAAAATAAATGGGTCGGCGCTAGTATCGGCGCGGTACTACTCGCAGGGGGCACGATGCTCCTCATAAAATTCGTCTTCCCCGAGCCGGTACGTCGCCCCATCGTCAATGAAGCGCGCGGCCTCTATGTCGCGCTCGAGCGCCTTACCGAAATACCTCAGAGTCTCACCGCGCGCCTCAAGCCGCTGCCTGTCCCCGCCTATCGCCTGGTCATAGACCCCGAGCACGAGCGCGAGCTCGACGACTACTTCAGGATCCAGGAGGGCAACCTCGATCGCGAAAAAATCTACGTGCCTGCCGTCTTTTACGACCCCGACGGCCGCCGCTACGACGTGCGCGTCACCTATCGGGGCGACGGCGGACAACATTTTCGTTTTCCACAAAAATCGTGGCGCATTGTTTTCCCGGACGAAAGTCTCTTCATGGGTAAAAAAGCGATCACCCTGATCTACCCTGAAGAGAGAGAGTTCCTCGTCGAGGCGACGAACTTCCACCGCGCAAAGAAACTCGGCCTCGCGGCGCCGGAAACCGGATTTGTCTACCTCTTCGTGAACCGCCATGAAGCTGGCCTCTACTATGAATTCGAACACTGGTCCGAAGAGTTACTCGAGCGCAACCGTCTTAAAACCGACGGAAATCTCTACGGTGAGCAGGGGCTCGGGAGCGAAGACCTCTACCGATCGACGAGCCACTGGCAGCAATACGTCGCAAACGCGCCGGGCGCGGAACATAAGGAAGATCTCGCGCTGCTCATCGCCATCCTCAACCACCCGTCGGATGAATACTTCAATCGCAACATAGACGACATACTCGATCTCGAAACGTTCTACCGATGGAATGTCCACGCGCTCCTCTCCGGGAGCGAGCACCAAGACGCGATCCACAATGCCCGCCTCTACTTCGACCCGACGCTTGGAAAATTCAAATATATCCCCTGGGACGTCAACATCGGCGATCTTGAGGCGCCGATAGAGTCGAGGGGTATCGACCCGAAAGACTACAATCCACTCGTGCTCCGCATCCTCGCCCACCAGCCGTTCCTCGAGAAGCGAAACAGGCTCCTGCGAGAGTACCTCGCCGACTCGGAAACGGTCGCGGACGATTTTCGGTACTACGATGAACTCTACCAAACGCTTCGTCCGGCGTTCTACCGCGATACTCTGAAAAATTACTCGAACCGCTTTTTTAGAGAGGAGGTGGCCCGCTACCGCGACATCCTCTCGCGCAACATCGCCTACCTCCAAGAGCACTACCTCGAGGCCGAACCCCCTCCCGCGGCTCCGGCAGAGCGAGAACGCCCGCTCGCCGAGCCAGACGGAGAGTATGCGCCTCCGGTGCCGACCGGAGATGCATTCACGTATTTTCACGACATCAGCCGTTCTCCGGAGGAATTCCTCGCCGCACACCCCAACTTCTCGAAAGATACCGCCGGAGAACTCCACCTCGGGCCCGGGAGCGTTGTACTCCGCGCCACGACGCTGGTGCCAGAAAACACACGCCTTCACATCGAGGCCGGAACCGATGTCTTCCTTGACGCTCATGCATCTCTCGTGAGCTACAGTGCCATAGATGCCCGCGGCACAGCGGAGCGTCCGATACGCTTTCTACCGCTCAGCCCTACAGAGCCGTGGGGCACCCTTGCGATCATCGACGCGCCGAACGAGAGCCGATTCGAGAACGTCTTCTTTCTCCATACTGCGAAACGCCCCGACCCCCCGCTCTCGCCGGATGAGCACCGCACGATCGCCGGACCTATTAACGGGATGCTGTTTCGCGGTATGGTCACGGTGCGCCACGCGGCGGTCTCGATCGCCGCAAGCACATTTGCGCACGCTGCGGGGGACGATGCGCTCTCGGTCCAATACGGCAGCTTCGCAATAACCGATTCGCTGTTCCGAGATAATAGCGCGGATGCGTTTGACGCCGACTTTGCGAGCGGCACTATCATGCGCACTGCCTTTCGCGACAGCGGCAACGACGGCGTTGACATTGACGGCACGAAGGCGCTCGTCGAGGACGTGGTCGTAACCCGCACGGGCGACAAAGGGTTTTCGCTCGGAGCAAGCACCGAGCTCGAGCTCAAGAACAGCGTTATCGATACGGCCGATATCGGCGTCGCGATCAAGGACGACAGCAGCGCGACACTCACCCATGCTCTGATCGTTGGAGCGCGCATTGGGATCAATATCTATCACGATAATCCGATATTCCCGGCGGCAACCGCCACGGCGAAAGTCAGTGCCTCCGTAATCGCTCAAAGTACCGAGCGTACCATTTCTGTGCCACGCGACGCCCAGCTTGCCATGGACCGAAGCATCATTGAGGGCGGTTTCCCCGGCTCTGCCGAGGACGTCATAGACGTTACGCCGCGCTTTCGCAATGCGGCAGCTGGCGATTACCGCCTGCTTGATGCTCCAGGCGGAGAGACGATCGGGTTGAGGTATCTTCCGAGAGTACCGCGCTAAATTCCAAGCTCCAACCAACAATTTCCAAACAAAGCTCAAATTCCAATGCGCCAAATCTCAAACACGCCATTATCTGTGTTTGGAGCTTGGGGTTTGGATATTGTGATTTGTTTGGAGCTTGTTTCTTGGAATTTGAAAATTAATGCCATGCACACCCAACGCTTCGAATGGAAATATCTGGTAACGCCGACTGAGGCCGACCATCTCATCGGCGCTCTTCTTGCACGCGGGATGCGATGGGATAAAGTCGTCGCAAGCTCTCCATCGCATCACTACCCGGTGACGAGCCTCTATTTTGATTCGCCCGCGTTTCTCTGCTACCACGACAAACGACACGGCTTATACCGACGGTTTAAGGTACGCCTGCGCGGCTATACGAAGACGCTCGGACAAAACGCGCCCCTGTACCTCGAGCTCAAGCGCAAAGACGGCGATATCGTCACGAAAGACCGGATCACGCTTGCGCGCGGGGCGATGGAGATGGTGGCAGCGCGAAACATCCCGGGACTCACGGCTCCCGCGCGGAGAGTCGGAGAGGCCGAGGAGAGAAAGGTCGCCCTGCGGCTCACGACGCTTCTTGCTAATTTTGCGCTGAGGCCCCGTATTATGGTACGCTACGACCGCCAGCCGCTTATCGGCACAGAGGCAAACCACCTGCGCGTTACGTTCGATCGCGCGCTTGAGGCATATCCGTATGCTCTCGGCGAGACGTACGCCACCGCCCTTCCGCCGCGCCGCTCGGTCGTGATGGAGATCAAATACAACGGCGCGATGCCGGTCTGGCTCCATACGCTTATCGTGCACGAGGGTCTTCAACGAATAGCATTCTCAAAATACTGTATCGGCGTCACGACGCTTCGATCACGTTTACTTATCTAACTATGTTCACCGATGTACCAGAAATTGCCGCAGCGCAAGTCACCGCGCTCGCCGCGCTCACCGCTATCGCATTCTCATTCGCGCTTGCGTTCGCGATTGCGTTTATCTACCGCAAAACGCATCGCGGTTTTTCCTACTCGCCCTCCTTCGTCTTTACCTTGATACTCGTCGCAATCCTCTCCGCGGTAGTCATGCTGGTCGTCGAGAACTCTCTCGCGCGCGCATTTGCCATCCTCGGCACATTCACCATCATACGCTATCGGACGGCTATCAAAGACACGCGCGACACGGCGTTCCTTCTTTGGGCCATTGTTACCGGCCTTGCGGTCGGCACGACGAACTACGCCCTCGCGCTCGTCGCAACCGGCCTCGTTGGCATCGTCGTTCTCGCGCTTTCCAAATTCGACTTCGGTTCCCTCAATAAACCTGAAACGCTTCTCTACTTCACGACGAAAGCCGAGCCGGAAACGTACACGCCTCTGTTCGAACAGTATTGCACAGCGCACCACATGCTCTCCGTGCGCGCCTCGGGCGGTACGCGATCACTCACCTACTCTATAACCCCTCTCAACGAAAGGGAAGCACACGCGCTCGTGCGCGCGCTTCAGAACGCTCCGCAGACCGACAACATAGAGCTCGTCTCGACCAAGGAAGATATCGAATAGACTGCGCGCGGCTCACGACGCGCCGCGCCGCCCAAACCCGAACGCCCGTCGCGCGGCCACACCATAGGGTCGCGCGGCGCGCACGCCTATACGCAAGGCCTCGCGCGCAAAGTCCGCGTCTTCCTTGCCGAAATGCGTAAGGTCGCGCACGTGCAGCGCAAACTCCGGTGCGGAGCGCTTGAGATAGAGCACGAGCACGGTCGCCTTAACAAGAAGCTGCAGCCAGCGCTCGAGCACAAGACCCCAGAGGCCGAGGAGTGGGAGGAAGATCAGCGTGAGCGGCAACGCAACCGCGGTTTTGACGACGCGGTTGAAGAAAAGAAATCTCTGCCGCCGCATGGCGCGGAGAAAAAATACGGGCAGTGACCCGATCGCGGCAATGGGAGCGGTTCCGGCAAGCGCGTAAAAATACGGAAGTGCGACGACATATTTCGGAAAGAAGAGGCGAACCGCGAAAGGGAACACCGCGGCTCCCGCAAGCACGCCGAGGAAAGTGAACGCCACCTGATATTTCACCCCGCGGAGGAAGACACGCCGCGACCACCGAGAATCATAGACGCGCATGGGAAGCAAAGTGCCGAGCGTGCGCGTCGGCACAAAGTTCGTCACTACAGCGATAAGAGAGCGCGCTACCACAAAGAGCGCCACGGCTTCTGTGCTCACAAAAATTTTAATCAGCCATGGCTCTACCTGCTCCGTCACATGGCCGAGTAACCCTTGAGCGCTCGCCCACTTCCCATACGCCTTAAACGTGCGCGGTAGGATCCAACGCCGCACCGCCTTGAGTCCTCGCCATGGCGTATACGCACGGATGGCGGACGGCACCATGGTGACGCCCATGCCGAGTGAGCCGACGACGAGAGACCAAAGCACCACGCGCACGTCAACTTTTGAGGCACTCACCACAAACGCGCCGAGGAAGAGGAGTTGCAGCGTCTTCTGCACGACGCGCCTGCGCGCGATGGCGGCAAATCTGAGGCGAAAGTTGAGGAGAGACGTACACAAACGCTGCAGTACGTCAACCGCCATAAGCAAGGCGAGAATTTTTCCGAAACGCGCAACCTCGGAGCCGTATTTTTGGATAAAGAGGTTCGAGCCGAAAAAAAAGAGCACCGCAAGCAGAAGTGTCGCGACACACCGCAAGCCATAAAACTCCAAAAAGGCACGTTTCGCCTCACGCTCCCTGCCTTCGCCGATAAAACGCGACACGTCGTTGTCTGCGAATGTCATCATGAGCGATGGAAGCCCGATCGCAAACCCAAATGCGGCAAGCAGCAGCTGGAACACGCCATACTCGTAAAGTGAGAGCGCCGAAAGAACGATCAGGGCGTTCAGTGCGCTCACGCCGCGCTCGACGAGCCCCCAACCGCCGAACTGGAGCTCACCAAGCACATAGTGACGCAAAAAAGACACGCGTGATTGTGCTGTTGCCATGGTGGCGCGTTAGTTGATAAAACGCTCAAGCCAGAGCTCAAGGGTAATGAGTCTCCAGAGAAGAGAAGAATCCCCCGTGGGCTCTCGGAGCGTCTCGGTTATGATCCTCTCCACGGCCTCGGCGTCCGTGTATGCGCCAGAGCGGCTCGTGGCACGAGCGAGGAGTGCGCGTACATCGGGCGCAAAATACCGTACCAGCCATGCCGTCTGAAAGCTCCGGAAAGTAAACTTTTGCCTCTGCCACAGCGCGGGGGGAAGATACGCCCGCATTGCCCGCTGTAAGAGCACCTTGCGCATGTGCGGAGCAATTTTATAACGGTCCGGGAGAAAGAAGCAGAACTCAACAAGGCGCGTATCAAGATACGGCACGCGCAACTCTTTTGAAAAGTGCATGCTGATGTGATCGTTGGTGCGGAGCACCCGCGGCAGTTTCGTGTACCGGATGTCGCGGTACTGCGCATTCAAAAGCGCAGAGTCAAACGGCATCGGAAAGATGCGTGTACCACAGTGCTCCTGTATGCGTCGCCGAAATGCGGCGTCGAGCACTCCCGCGCCGGCTCGACTCGAGCGCTCGTGCTCTCTCGCGCGAGTGGGTATGATCCGCCGCGAACACGAGCGCCAGAACTTTCCTATTCCCTCATTTAGGGCCCGTACCAGCATGAATCGCGCGATGTCAAAGACGCGTGCTTCGCGCACGAGGTCGCGGTAGAACGGCGGCACATACGAACCGTATCCTGCCAAAATTTCATCAGCGCCCTGCCCCTCAAGAAGCACGGTGACTCCCGAGCGCTCCGCCGTAGCCCGATAGAGCGCATAGTAGGCAGCGGTCTGCATGCCGCCCGCAGGCTGATCCTCGATCGCCACAAGCTCTCGCGTACGCTCCCATACATCCTCGGGCCCGAGATCGCCCCTATGCCAGCGCGAGCACTCCGCATCGCTTAAAATACGTTCTAGGACGCGACACTCGCTGCTTCGCTCGTCAGCGATGCAAGCGGTAAAGAGGTGCGGCGAAGCACCCACCGCCTCTTTCGCGTAATAGTGGAGCGCGTTTGAGTCAAGCCCACTTGAGAGATTAAGCCCTACCGGTACATCGGAGCGGAACTGAAGCCGCAGCGCATCGCGAATGAGAAAACGGAGCGTCTCCTCTGCCTCTGCCTCGCTTCGCGGTGCGGGCGGCACCGCTCGCTCGGCGAGATCCCAATACGCTCGCACGGACACTGCTCCAGAGCGGTACTCAAGTGTATGACCCGGAGGAAGCGACAGCACGCCGTCAAAAAACGTCTCCTCGCTGTGGTCGTGGAGTCCGTCCGCGAGATACTCGGCTACGGCGTGCTCATTGACACGCGGAGTGATGCCGAGCGCGAGCAAACCCTTAATCTCGGAGGCAAAACGGAACACTCCCCCATCAAGAGAATAAAAAAACGGCTTGATGCCGAAGTGGTCACGCGCGCAAAACAAAGAACCCTGTTCGCTGTCGTACATCGCGAACGCAAACTGTCCGTTAAACCTGAGAAGACACGCCGGGCCCCAGAGCACAAACGCCGCAAGTAATACTTCAGTATCCGTCTCAGTCCGAAACTCATACCGGCCGCGGAGCTCCTCGCGCAGTTCGATATAGTTAAAAATCTCGCCGTTAAAAACGACAACGTACCTGCCGTCCGCAGAGCGCATCGGCTGCACTCCGGCCTCCGAGAGGTCAATGATAGCGAGACGGCGATGGCCGAGCCCAACACCGCGCGCCCGGTCAATATAGATACCGCTCCCATCCGGTCCGCGATGCGCGAGAGAGTCGCGCGCCCGACAGAGCGCGCTCTCGTCAATCTCCCTCGCTCCGGCAATTCCAATGATGCCACACATTAAAAACACGACGCCACAGAGCGCCACACCACTAATAACAACAATCAGCACGGGGACGTCACCACGGAAGCTCAACCACGAATTTTGATTATCACGAGCCGCGCGGTGGCGGAAGCAACGTGCTGATGCGGCACGCCGGGCGGGATCCAGAGCCAGTCGCCGGGGCGCAGGGCGTACGTCGTGCCATCCTCAATCCGCTCGCCAACAAGCTCGTCTGGATTGGACGAGCCGTCCTCCCGTGCTCGTTTGGTGGCACCGATAAGCTCCCCGTTGACGAGGAACGTCACCTCGCCCGCAAGACACTGCCAGAGATCCCCCTCGCGGCGGTGTATCTCCGGCGCATTTTCGACGGCGCTGTCTTCAAGGATGCCGAATGGCATCTCGGTCACACCAGCCGGAAGCGGCAGCATCCGCCTCCCCTGCTGCGGCTTTTCTCGAAGCAGCTCCAAGAGAGCGCTCTGTGAAAAATATCGTGCCTCAATCATGAAATGGTGCACTTCATACAACCGCAAAAAACAGGCACGCGTCACTCGTGGCTACGCTGCGGCAGTCGCACGATGGCGCCTGTCTCGAGCGACTCGCGGGCGGCAAGCGCGACGTCGAGGGTGGCGACGGCCTCGGAGAGCGGCACCTGCGATTCTTCTTCTCCGCGGATGACTCTCAAAAAATGTACGACTTCGTCGAGGTACATCTGATTTTTATCAAACGGCTCATCGAGGCCGACCCGGCGCGGGGACGCTGCACTCGTGCGGGAAAAAATGCTAGCGCAATTTGAAAAGTAGTCCCACTCGATCTGTCCCCCCGTGCCAACGAGAGAGAAATCGCGCCGCGGAGGACGCGCGAGATAGTCCAAATGCAGCGCGCCGATGCAGCCGGATTCAAACTCAAGGAGGATGTCGGCCACGTCTTCAACGTCAATATCTAAATTGCTTTTGTGCCCGCCGAGGCAGTAGACGCTCCTCACGGCGCCAAAAAGCCACAGGGCGTAATCAATCTCATGGCTCAAAGTGAGGATCACGCCGCCGCCGAGCTCTCTCAGAGCGGCATAACTGCTGCGGTAATCTTCATTTGGGTGCCAATCCGGCAGAAACTGACCGACACTGATGCGGGCGGCAATCGGATCTCCGACCTCGCGCTCATCCACCGCTTTTTTAATGGCACGAAGCAGTGGATGAAACCGCAGGTGATAACCGACGTATACACAGCGCTTCTTTGCCTCGGCCGCAGCAAAGATTTCCTCGACATGCTCGGCCGATGCGGCAAGCGGCTTCTCCACAAATACATGACCGCCCTCCGCGAGCGCCGCGAGCGTATCCCGCGCATGAAATACAGTCGGGTTGGTAATAAAAACCGCGTCCGGCCTTACAGAAAAACCGTCTTCGAGCGAGCGGACGCGTCGAACGCCGCACTCGATCTCCGCGCTCGCCACCCTCTCGCTCGTGCGATACGCCACGAAATCTCTATAGCCGAGCGCATAGAGATTGCGCACATGCCGCTCGCCGATAGACCCAAGACCGAGAAATAAAAATCGCATAAAGAGACCACTCGCTTAAGCAAGTGCGCACACCTTTTATTTTTGTGCATTGCGAGAGGTGTTTAGGAAATGGCGAGCCGAGTAGAAAAATGCAGCTGTCTGAGGCCGACCAGGAGGGAGGCCGAGTTCTGCATTTTTCGTAGACGAGGCGACACCATTTCCAGACACTTCAAGCACGAGCACAAAAATAAAAGGTGTAAGCACTAAAATTGCTCAAACTCGATATTTTTGCTACAGTCATGAGAACTTTTAGAGATGAAAAAGACACGACGCGCCAGCCCCATAGATAAACTTTTTAGTCTCTCCGGAAAGACCGCGGTCATTACCGGCGGCTGTGGCATGCTTGGCATCGAGTATGCGACCATACTCGCTGAGGCGGGCGCTCGTGTGGTCCTCCTTGATATGCTGCCTCCCCGCACCGTGCGTGCTCGGCTCGAAACACTGCCCGCCTCCATTCGCACACGCGTCGACGGGCGCTCGATAGACATTACCGACGAATCGCGCGTCAAAAAAACATTCAAGGATATTCTCAATAAATACCAGACAGTAGACATACTCGTCAACAACGCCGCTCTCACCGATTTTTCAGACAACGCAGATCGGTGGGCGGCGTATGAAAATTTTTCGCTCCCGCTCTGGAGCAAAGAGCTTGAAGTCAGCCTCACGGGCTCGTTTCTTTGTACCCGGGCGGTCATGCCGCAGATGAAAAAAGCCCGCTCCGGAGTTATCGTGAACATCTCTTCGATATACGGGCTCGCTGCACCGGACAATCGCATCTACAAGGAAGGCGTGTATCGGTCGCTCGCCTACGCCACGGCAAAGTCCGGCATCATGAACTTTACGCGCTCACTTGCCTCCTACCTCTCACCCCACGGCATCCGAGTCAACACGCTCTCGCTCGGCGGCGTCTTTGCCGACCACGACGAGGCGTTTGTGACAGCCTATGCGGCGCGCACCATGCTCGGGAGAATGGCGAGAAAAGAAGAGTATCGCGGGCCGCTGCTTTTTCTCTGCTCCGACGCATCGGCGTATATGACCGGGAGCAACCTGGTCGTTGACGGCGGGTGGACGGCGTGGTGAGGATCCGCCCACGAAGAATATGACAAAACCACAAAATCTTACAACAAAAATATTCTTAGACGGCGGTGACTCGAAGGAGACGAAAGAAATTATTACCCTGCTCGGATTCCTTGATGGGCAGACGACAAACCCAACGCTCATCGCGAAAAATCCCAACGCGCAGGAGCGACTTGCCAAGGGAGATACATTCACCGAGGAAGAAATATACGATTTTTACCACGGGGTGGTGAAGGAGATAGCAACCCTTGTGCCCGAGGGCTCGGTATCGGTTGAGGTATATGCCGACAAAAACACAGCCACCGATGAGATGTTTACACAGGGAAAAGAAATGTTTTCGTGGATTCCGAACGCACACATTAAGTACCCCACGACAGCGGCCGGACTTGCGGCGGCGAGGCGTTCCGTAGAGGTAAACATGCGAGTCAACATGACGCTGGTTTTTACCCAAGAGCAGGCGGCGGCAGTGTATGTGGCGACACGCGGCGCGAAAAAAAGCGACGTATTCGTATCTCCGTTTGTCGGGCGGCTTGACGACAGGGGAGAGAATGGCATGGATTTGATTAAAAATATCACGAAGATGTATAAAGCCGGTGACGAGCACGTGAAAGTCTTGGTCGCGAGTGTCCGAAATATGGACCATTTTCTTTACGCGATACAACTTGGCTCCGACATTATTACCGCCCCTTTCAAAATTCTCAAAGAATGGGGTGGACAAGGCATGCCGATTCCGAAAGACGATTTTATATACCCCGCCAAAGGACTAAAAGAAATTCCCTATCGAGAAATTAATCTGTCAAAGGACTGGAGAGAATTTGACCTTACCCACGAACTTACCGGAAGAGGCGTTGAACGTTTTGCCGACGATTGGAACGCGCTTATCCGGTAAATATACGCACCCAAATCAGATTTGCGAAAATATTTCCGCGAATGTCCTTATTTTAGGACGTTTGTTCCGGTAAATTTTGGCAAACCTGTGTCATTTTGGCATAAAGTGCGCCAGATTATAAAAACAAGAGCGCGGCCCAAAAAATTTTCGCGAGAAGCCCATCATGAAAAAAGACGCAAAAATACTTGTATTCATCCCCGCCCGCGGAGGGAGCAAAAGGGTGCAGGGGAAAAATACCCGCCCATTTGCGGGGAAACCCCTGATCTCATACACGATTCGCATGGCAAAGACACTGAGGGGCGCTGATTTCCGAATCATCGTCTCGACCGAGGACGAGAAGATAGCGCAGGTGGCACGGCGCTTCGGGGCAGAAGTGCCTTTCTTGAGACCGCAGAGCCTCGCGCAGGATGACAGCCTCGTTGCCGACAGCGCGCTCCACCTCCTCGCAAGACTAAGACAAGACGAAGGGTATGTGCCGGATTACATCATGCACCTGCAGCCGCCCTCGCCTCTTGCGGAAGCAGAGGATGTATACCGGTGTATCGAAGCTCTCAGGCGCGATCAAAAAGCAGATGCGGCGCTCACGGTCTGCTCTACCCACCCGCTGCTCTACCGCTTAGGAGAAGGGAGCTATCTTGAGCTCGCCAATAAAAAAATAGCCGTTGATAAAAGGTTTATGCGGCGAGGCAGGATTACTGGTTTCCAAGGGCAAAAATTCCATCCCGCCTACAAACTCAACGGCTGCTTCGTCTATCTGGTCAAATACGCGGCGTTTGTACGAGAAAAAACCTTCCAACCAAAACGCACCCTCGCCGTCGTTGTTGACGCGTGGCGTTCCATAGACATTGATACGCCGGATGATTTTGTACTCGCCGAAACGATTTATCGTAACCGACAAAAAATTCGACGCGCCCTTGCGTCATTTATATAAAGGCATCACAGGAGCGTTCGGAGCTCCTCGACGCTTACGTTTGCATCGCGCAGTATGCTTTTCAATGTTTTGGGGTGAAGTATGGTGCTGCCGTGAGCAGGAACCGTGGCGCGGCTGCCTGCTTTGTTGCGGTAGATCACGTGACTACCACTTTGGCGAGTAACAAAAAAGCCGCTCTTTTCAAGAACAGCCGAGATTTGTTTTGCAGTGAGACGTGGAAGCCGGGGCATGGGTGACAGTCCTTGGCCACGCTCTCTACGCGGCAACAGCAACCGAGGCGACGCTCACCGAGCGCCCGGTGGGGATTATTTCTCGTTCTGCAGCACGATCGTCGAGGTGCAACTTTATGGCATCGCGTATGTTCTTCAGCGCTTCTTCGTATGTTTGTCCTTGGCTGTAGCACCCTTGTAATTCAGGGCAGGAAACGAAATATCCGTTTTTGTCTTGTTCTACGACGATGGCGAAGTGGTAGTAGTTTTTCATGACTTAAGAGTAAACGACAACGGCTGGAAAATCAAATCCCATGTTAAGAAATTCCAGCAAGAAAAGCATCCCTCCTGCGCGGGGCAGAGGGCTGCTGTTATCAGCGTAGACACAGAGAGGCCGTGGCGAAGCTGGTACGACTTTCGTACAGAGTTCTGCCACAGAATCCGCAGGAGAGTGTACCACGCTGCAGCCGCTTAGTCAACAAACTGTTTCTGTATCGGCACCGATGCGAGGTTGAGGCTCTTTAAAATAGAGACGATGCGCTCGGCGGACTGGCCGTCGCCGTAGATATTCTTGACACGGCGGACTCTGCGGCGGAATCCCTCGTCCGTAAGCGCTGTGCGGATGGCGTGCTCGATTGCCGATGCGTCATGGGGAACGTCTATCACGTTTCCCGCTCTCTCTCTACCCTGCTGCCGCGAGCCGATGTTGATTGTCGGCACGCGAAATGTCGCAGACTCGTGAATGCCGCTTGAAGAGTTGCCGACGAGTGCCGCGGCATGACGCAGCACGTTTGCGTAGTGCTCTGGAGACAGGCTCTTGAGACGTTTCAGCCGCGCGCCGCGCCTGATCCTCTTCACGATCGCTTCGGCCCCCGCATCGTTATTCGGATACAGAACGACCGCCTCGACGTTCGTTTTCGCTATAGCACGGAGTGTGATCTCGATCTGTTTTTCCGCATCGTGCATTTCCGTCGTTACCGGGTGCTGCACAACGAGGAGATATGGTGCCTGCGGGTCTACCCCCGCAATGCGGCATGTATCTTCTCGAGAGAGAATCGGGGCCGCGAGCAGCGCATCTATCGAAGGGCAGCCGACGGGGAAAATGAAACGCGGGTCCTCACCCATGCGCTTGAGACGCCGCGCAGCGCTCTTCGTTGCAGGAAAATGGATGTGCGCGAATTTACTCATCGCGTGCCGGAGCGATTCGTCAATGCTCCCCGTCACTTCACCGCCCTGGATATGCGCAACGGGGATGTTGAGATGCGCGCCGACGACCGCTGCGGCGAAATTGGCCCCAATATCAAAACCGGTAAGCACAAGGTCGGGCTCGAGTTTTTCAAACAGGTCCGTAAGCGCGATCATCACGCGGCCGCAGCCGCGCGTCATGTGGCCACCGGTGTCGCGCACCACCCGCTCCGGGAACATGGGAATCGTTGCGGCGATGTCGAACCCATCCTTTTTTATACTGTTGATATCTTCGCCGCGACTCTTTAAGAGCGATACTCCGGTGACAATAAGCCGGTACTCAAAAAAAGGGTCGCTCCGCAGGAGCGAGAGAATCGGCTTGAAGCGGGAGTAGTCCGCGCGGCGCTCGGAGACGAGCGCGACACGGAGCGGGCGTGTGGGGATCATAACAAAAACTCAAAGTGTAAAATGCAAAGCGAAAAATAACAGTGCAAAAAGCAAAACAAATTTCCAATTTCCAAAAAACCCGTCTCCAAACAAATCTCAAATTCCAATGCGTCAAATCTCAAACACGTACGTCGTGTTTGGAAATTGAAATTTGAATCATTTGTTTGAAGCTTGTTTTTTGGAATTTTGAATTTTGCTGTGTTGTTTTGCAATTTTCGTTTTGCGATTTGCGCTTTATGTCATGTACGCTACCACCCAGCGCGGTCGAGGAGCGCCGAGATGTCGTCCTTCCCAAGCGGCGCCACGGCTCTCGTGAGGTATGTCTCCGAGGTACGCGGGAGAGCGCCAGCGTAGGTATACTGATCTGCGGCGACGTCCGCAGTCGCTATCTGCGGGACGATGATAAAGTGGCGCTCAGTCTCAAGCGCGGTACGCGCCTCGTCCTCGGTGAGGAGCCCTTCGTGGATTTTCTCCCCCGGCCGAATCACTCCGTAGACCACGCGCGCTGGGGGGGAAGTGAAACGCTCTGCGCACACCTCCGCCAAATCCGCAATCTTGAGCGCGGGCATCTTCAGGACGAAAATGTCTCCGCCGCGCGCTCTCATCAGAGCCTCAAAGACGAGCTCGACCGCATCGGGTATCGTCATGAAAAACCGCGTCATATCCGGATGCGTTACCGTGAGCGCTCCAGCTCGCGCCTGCTCGTGAAAAAGCGGCAACACCGAGCCGACGGTACCGAGAACATTGCCAAACCGCACCGTCGTAAAAATTTTCCCTCTTTTCCCCTGAATGTAATGGGCTGCTGTTATGAGTCGTTCAGCGAGGAGCTTCGACGCCCCCATGGTGGAGGTCGGTGCCACTGCCTTATCGGTGGAGATCATCACCGTGTGCGTAATGGTCGGCGTGTTGAGCGCCGCACTGACCACATGCTGCGTACCGATAACATTGGTCTGCACCGCCTCGAATGGATTATACTCCCCCTGCGGCACATACTTAAACGCCGCCGCGTGGAAAATGATGTCCACATCCTCACACGCAGACATGAGGCGGTCCCGATCTCGAATATCGCCAAGGATATAGCGCAGACGACGATCTCGAGCGAACGCGTCCTCGACCTCAATCTGCTTAATGGCGTCGCGCGAGAAAATACGGACGACGGCAGGATCGAACGACAGCAGTTGGTTCACAATCACGCGGCCGATCGAGCCGGTACCGCCGGTGACCAAAATCTTTTTACCGCGAATGAATGAAGCAGGGTCGGACATATCGTAGAATAAATTCCAAGCTCCAACCAACAATTTCCAAACAAACTTCAAATTCCAATGCGCCAAATCCCAAACTCTCACGTCGTGTTTAGTCCGCCAGCTGGCGGATTGGATTTTGAATATTGTGATTTGTTTGGAGACGGGTTTTTTGGAATTTGGAAATTCGAGCTTTGTATCACGGCACCACCATCTTCCAGCTCAGTTGGCTATCCTTCTTGATTGGCCGTTTTGCGCGCATACCAAGGAGCCGCTTAAAATCAACCGCTCGTATCTCTCCGGTACCCGGCCTCTTCACCCATATATTCTCGCGCGTCAAGAGCTCCCCGCGCGCAATGTCCTGAATCGCTACCACAGAGGCGTACGCGAAGTCAATGGTCGGCTTTTCTGCGGCCAGTATGCGCTTGCTGCCCCCGCGCGCCGCAAAAATCGCGCGACTGCCCACGATGAGCTCGCGGAGCTCTCCGGGCATAATCGAAATCGCGATGTCCGGCCCGGGCCAACGCCTCTCCGAAGTAAAGTGCTTTTCGAGAATGGATGCACCCAGTGCAACTGCGGCAAGAGCAGTATAGATACCGAGCGAATGATCACTCGAACCTATGACTGCGCGCGGAAAGGCCCGCGCGAGCTCCGCGATCGCGCCAAGGCGCACGCTCTCATACGGCGTCGGGTAGAGCGAAGTGCAATGAAGCAACGCGTACGATACAGAACGCCGCTCGAGGATGCGCACTGCCGGCCGGATAGAGCGGAGATCGTTCATGCCGGTCGAGAGGATTATCGGCTTCCCGAATGACGCGATGTGCTCGACCAAGGGGTAATTGTTGCACTCGCCGGAGCCAATCTTGTAGGCATGAACACCCAAGCGCTCGAGCCTGTCCGCCGCGGCGCGCGAGAATGGTGTGCAGAGGTAGATCAGGCCGAGCGATTCGGTAAACTTTTTCAATTCGCGCTCCTGGTCCTCATCGAACGCGCACCGCGCCATGATGTCCCAGATCGATTCTTTCGTATGACCCGGAATGACTTTCTTCGCGACGGGCGTCATCTCGTCCTCGATTACATGCGACTGAAATTTTACGCACTCGGCACCAGCCTTTGCCGCATCAGACACCATGCGTTTTGCCTTGCGCATGTCGCCTTCATGGTTGATGCCGATTTCCGCAATCACAAACGGCGGGTAGTCCGCGCCAATAACCCGCTTCCCTATAGTGAGTGATGGTTTTTTTGCCCTTGCCATATCGTCACTTATGACTAACACGACACACGCCCACTAGCAAGGACGCATGCGCCATCGATTTCATCTTGCTCACAGAGCAACCTCATGGTATTTTATTCTCCATGAAAAGAAAGTCGGGTCCGCGCCCCGGGACGAGTATCGGAGTTGATCTTGAACAGATACGCCGTTTCCGGGCACACTCGTTTTCAAAAGAGAAAAGATTTTGGGTACATATTTTTTCCGCACGAGAACTGGAGCGACTTGCGACGTATACAGATCCCTATCCTCATGCGGCGGGTATGTTTACGGCAAAAGAGGCCGTCGTAAAATCACTTTCTTTTTTTAAGAAAAAATTATCCATTCGAGACATTGAGGTGCTCCACGAAAAAGATGGCCGCCCTATTGTTTTTATACGGAGCTTAAAAGACATGACGTGCCAGGTGAGTATCTCGCACACGCTCGAGTATGCATGCGCCGCCGCCGTGTGCCAGGAAACAACCTCCAATAAAAAGTATGGAACAAAAAGAAATACGAGAGCGGATTAAAACAATATTCCAGGAAACGTTTCCCGAGGAAGCGTTCCGGTGGGAAAAAAAGCAGGAGGAATTCCCTCGATGGGATTCTTTAAGCCACATGGAGTTGGTCGGCAAATGCGAGGAGCGCCTGGGCTCCAGGTTCGAAATGGAAGAAGTTATGGCGCTCAACACGCCGGAGGATTTTTTTAGGGTGATTTCAAAAAAAAATGGCGGACCAGTTACTTCATAAATTTTTAGAAGCGAGCGCAAAAAAATTCCCCGATAAAACCGCCCTGCGCATGGATCGGCGTACGCTCTCGTATAGAGAACTCGACCGGGCCGCTCAATGTGTCGCCTCTCTTCTTGTCGGATCAACGACATTTCAAGATCGCGTGATTTTGTTTTTGCCGAACTCATGCGAATTTATCGCGTGTTATTTCGGCATTCTAAAAGCGGGGCGGGTGGCGGTACCGGTTGATCCTGCAATAAACCCGGAAATGCTTCTGAAAAGGACCGTATCGAGCGGTGCAGTGCTCTGTCTCACGAACGAAATTCTGATGCAAAAATTCAAAGACGTGGTTCGAGGCGTACGGGTCGAGGATGCATCTCGGGCAATGCTCTGTACCGACGCTCTTCGGGAAAAGCGCACAGTCAGGCCGAACGATCTCGCGTCGCTCCTCTTTACCACTGGCACCACCGGTACCCCAAAAGGGGTTATGGTACGACATGCCAACGCGTACTCGGCTGCAATAAATATGCTGCGGAGGCTTAACTACTCTCATGAGTCCATCGACAGTAATCCTCTCCCCATAACTCATTCTTTCGGATTAGGTAATGTCCATGCCGTTTTCGGGGTCGGCGGGACGGTTTTGCTCTATAAAAACTTTATCAACTTAAAAAAGATTCTGGAGGATATCCGTGAATATCGGGCAACCTCTTTTTCGGCAACCCCTCCCGTTTTTGAAACCCTGGCCGGACCCTTGAGCACTTTGTTTAAGCGCTCAAGCGCCAGTCTGCGTCTCCTGCTTGCAAACAGCGCCCCGATTCCTCCCCGGACGATAAAAAAAATTCTGTCATTGGCGCCGCGCGCCGATTTTTTTACCTATTACGGTCTGACTGAAGCGTCTCGCTCCACGTTTATAAATTACCGCACCGAGCGGCGGTTTACCTCGGTCGGCAAAGCCGCTCCACGCGTAAAGATCGCGGTGCTCTCCGAGCGAAGAAAAAGGCTTCCCCGAAACACAATCGGAGAAATTTATATCAACGGACCGACCGTGGTCAGCGGCTACTGGAAAAATCCAAAAGAAACCAAAAAAAGAATACAAAAGAAATGGCTCGCAAGCGGCGATAACGGATACCTTGATGAAGACGGCTATCTGTATATTGTAGGCCGCACAGACGACGTGATGAACATCGGCGGGAATAAAGTATATCCGTACGAAATCGAGGAAATGTTAAAAAAACACGCGCTGGTTAAAGACGCGGCCGTTGTCGCCGAGAAAGACGCGTGGCTCGGAGAGGTGCCGCGAGCCGTTATTGTGCTCGGGGAGGGTTATAACGAAAAAACTATACAGGAAGATATACAAAATTTTTGCCGAAGAAACCTTGAGCCGTTTAAGACCCCGAAGAGTATCGAGTTTGTCAAAAATCTGCCGAAAACGTCGTCTGGTAAGGTGCAGAAAAAGTTATTGCTATGACAAAAAAGACGGATGTGCATTCTCACTGGAGCTTGCTCGCAGTTCCGAAAATGTTCTTTCCGGGCCATCTCTACCACGGTGCACGGGCGCTCGATTTTCTCAGGGTACTCGACGGTGATTTTTTGCTCGTCGCATCAAGGGATGCGTGGGCCACGCACAAGAATATGATCGCTTCCCGTTTTACGACCGCCCCGAGCGAAATCTTTTTTGTGGAGAAAGAACCTACCGCTCGGACATACAACGATTTTTCGATGAAGCTTGCCGATAAAAATTATGCGTCTGTTGTTGGCGTCGGCGGAGGTTCCACCATGGACGTGGCAAAAACCGCGCATATCCATAAAGAAAATCTGCAGGTTATTTTAATTCCCACGACGGCAGGAAGCGGGTCGGAAGTAAGCCGGTATTCCTTATTCGTCAACGAAAAAGGCGAGAAAGAGCCACTGGTGTCCCCGGCGCTGCTTCCGGATGTGATTTTGTATGATCCCGTACTGCTGACTTCTCTTTCGCCCGAACTCACCGCCTGCACTACCATTGACGCATATGCCCACGCATTAGAAGGCCTGACTTCGAGACTGGCGCATCCAATTTCAGACCTGTTTGCAAGAGAGGCCCTCTCGCTCATCTTAAAATATGCGCCGCAGGCATGCCGCAATCCCGAAAATCTTGAAGCACGGACGTATTTACAAACCGCTGGGTTTCTCTCAGGACTGGTACAGAGCAGCGCGTCGGTCGGGCTCGCGCATGGCATGGCAGATTTTTTCGGTCCTCGCTTCGCTCTTGGGCATGGCCGGGCTATTGCACTGTTTCTTCTGCCGGTCATCCGGCTCAATCTCAAAAGAAACAGCGAGTACTATAAAAAAATTCAAGAAACAAGGGATATTTTAGAATGCACACGGAAGCTCTACGGGGAATGCGGTCTGGACACTGATGTGCGGGAGGCGCTGAAAGAAGCGCGGGTATCTTTAGAGGAAGTATCACGTTTTATAAAAAAAGACCCAGCGGTAAAAACGCATCAATTCATGCCGAGCGACGCGGAGCTCGAAGAGATTATGCGGTCCTGCGGTATCACCTGTGTCAGATAATATCGAAAAACTGCTTGCCGAACCGGCTTTCATGCCGTATGAAGAAAAGGCGCTCCTTTTTTTGGCGGCCATGCGCGACTCGGTTTTGTTCCATAAAAAAAATTGCGTTTTTTATGCTACGTTCTTGAGCGCGAATGCTTTTGACGGTCGCGTGGACAATCTCGCCGATATTCCGCCGCTCCCCATTGGCATCTTTAAGAAACGGACGTTGCTCTCCGTTCCGCAAAGCGACATCGTAAAAATGACCCATTCGAGCGCCACAACGAGCGGCACGCCGAGCTCTATTTCCATTGATCGAGTTACCCGAGAGCGGCAGAGAACGGCGCTTTCTAAAATCATGTCTTCGCTTCTCGGTGGGGAGCGCAGGCCGTTTGTTATCTTTGACAGTCGCTCCGTTGTAGAGTCAACGGCAGAGGAACTTTCTTCCCGCGCTACCACGATCCGCGGGCTGCTCGCTTTTTCGTCTGGTTTCTTTTGCCTGCTTGATAGCGAACTTCAGTTACGCGCGTCTGTACTGCAAGAGGCACTGAAAAAAATGGACGGGCGGTCTCCGGTATTTTTTGGCGTCACCACAATACTCTATGAAATTTTCCAAAAATATAAACACGATCGGGACGTACGCGCCCTGCTAAAAGAATTTCCACATCCGACCGTACTTTTTAGCGGCGGGTGGAAAAAGTTGGCGAGCATGAATATCGACCACGAGTCGTTCAAAAAAGGCCTTGCCGAATTTTTTTCTGTTGCGAGGAACGACCTTATTGATTTTTACGGCATGATAGAGCAGCCGGGGGTGATTTATCCTGAATGTGCATACGGCTACAAGCATGTGCCCGCGTATGCAGAGGTTATTATTCGTGATCTAAGAAGCATGCGGCCTCTCGGCGCGAGCCAGGAGGGGATGATCGAGGTTCTCTCGCCCCTTGCCCATAGCTACCCGGGCATCGCCCTGCTTACCGATGACATCGGGAGCCTCGGAGGAAATGACGGCTGCACATGCGGACGGCGGGGACAATTTTTTTCTTTCGTGCGCAGAGCTCCTGAAGCGGAAACCAAAGGATGTGCCGACGCTCTAGAGCTGCCGCCATAAACGTATGCGAATACAAAGCCTGTTTTTCGAGGGCAAAAAAGAGCATACCGAGCGCGAGCTTGCCGATGTGGTGCGAGCGCTTGAAGATTCGCGCGCTGCCCTGCACAATATTCCGGTTGATGAGATTCTTGATTTTTTTGGCGTCCTTAGCGCGCGAATCGCCCGATTATCTCATCCGGCGCAAAAAACCGGAGGCAATTTTGGAGACTTGGTGCATTTTCTTAAAAAAGAAAACTTGGGAAAAAACCTAGACCTTGCTCTGAGGGGAAAACGTGCGTACCTCGACGGTTTTATACAGCCGGAGGGGTTTGATTTTTTCCTGCACGCCCAACCTAGGGGACTCGTGGTCGAGTGGCTTGCCGGCAATATCCCGCTGCTCGGCATATATTCCCTGGCGCAGGTGACGGCCACCAAGAACGTTTTGCTCACGAAAGCGCCCAAGAAAAATTACGAGATTTTGCTTGACATGCTCGAGATAGCGGCTGACGCGGCGCGGGGGCATAAAGGATGGGAGCGTATCATCAATTCGGTAAGTGTTATAGGTGTCCCAAAAAACGACAGAGCTGCCCACGAGGAACTTTCCCGTTTTGCCGATGTCCGTATACTGTGGGGTGGTGAAGAGAGCGTCAAAGCGATTTTGTCTCTTTCTAAAAATTTTTGGACTGAAGATATCGTATACGGCCCGAAGTACTCGTATGCTCTGATCAGCAAAGCGGTTCCTCAAGACCGCATGAGAACTATAGCCAGCGCCCTCGCCGTTGACGTGGCAAATTTTGATCAGTACGCCTGTTCTTCTCCCCACGTTGTTTTTATTGAAGCGGGTGGAGTAGCGACGCCTGAGGTATTCGGTCAGATACTTGCAAAGGAGCTCGAAAGGACAACACGGCTCCTCCTCCCCAAGGGAGAGATGGATGCGGAAACGGTTATGCAGATATTGACTCTGCGCGCAGAGTATGCCTCACGGGGAGAGGTTATTATTCCTCAAGGAAACGCTACCGACTGGACAGTCATTATAACGAACGAGGAAGGTTTTTCGCCCATCGTCGGTTCCCGCACTATTTTTATAAAACCAATAAAAAGCATCTCTGATCTGGCGTCACTAAACAGTCACAAAATTCAGACTATCGGCTTTGTGGGCGCTCCTGAAGAAGATTTGCAAAAAATAGATGACCTAACATTGAAGGGCGGTGACCGTCTCCCGCAATTGGGGAATATGAGCTTTTTCGCTTCTCCCTGGGACGGACTCTTCGCCATGGATCGGCTGGTGCGCTGGGTCCGCTATCACTAAAATGCTCGCAGAAAATTTTACAACCCGGTATCTTACCGAGCATGACCGCGGCGCTCTCACGGGCTTTATGAAGCGCGCCTACGGCGACCACTACATTCTTACGGACGAAAAATTTTTCGAGTGGTACACGCACCCTCCGCGAGTAAGTGACGAAAAAAGTTCGCTGCCGATCATCGGGACATTTTGGAAAAATGCGCTGGTCGGGCACATATTTGTCATCCCACATTACTTCAGCAACAGAACGGGGGCGAAGCTGCCCATGGTGTGGAATTCAAATTTTATGATCAGCGCCGAGTTGCAACAAAAAGGGATCGGTCCGGCGATTGTGCGCCATCTACTCGCCGATGAGTCAATTTTTATTTCCGCAGGCACCGGTGCGAGCCTGCAGCACAAGGGCGGCAGGAGTCTCCTTGAAGCCATGGGCTACAATTTCGGCTTTATGAATAAATATGTTTTTGTGTTCGACGAAGTCGCGCTCAAAATCTTCAAAGAAGTACGGCCGGGAGATACAGAAAAAATCAAAGAAGGATTGAGCCGATTTCAGCACTTCAAAGGCGAGACGGTAGACACGATGAAGCCATCGGTGTTTGACCAAACGATGACCGATTTTTGGGAAAAAAACATGGCGAAAAAATTTTACGGCGCATGGCGCGACGCCGATTTTTTCAACTGGAGATATGGTGCCCATCCGCATTTTACCTATACGCCGCTCGTCATTGCGGACGAGAAACATGAAATCAGGGGGCTCGCGGTATGGAGAATTGCCGAGATCGCTCCTTCACAGAAGCGCGTGGGAAGGGTGGTTGAATTTCTTCCCGACGACGGGTTTGCCGAAGCTCTGGCTTTTGCTCTCCTCGGCGAATTACAAGAGGCGGGCGCGCTTATGGCAGATTTTTTTATGACAACAAACCTCTTTGACCACGCCCTGACTCGCCTCGGTTTTATATCCTCCCGAGATTTTACCGAGCGGGTCCCACGGCTACTGGACCCTCTCAGTTTCTCCGACCCTTTTGTCAATATCGTCTCCAAAAATATACGCGCCATTGATCCTGAGAATGGTTTTAATTCTTTTTCCAATTGGTATGCCACGAGCGCCGACGGTGACCAGGACCGCCCTAATACCATTACAAATTTAAATACGAGCCCATGACCGATGCATCAATCATCATCGTCTATCACTACATACAAAGAAAGGAGGAGCGGCCGAGAATGAAAGGCATGCTCGTGGATGATTTTGAACGACACGTCAAACTTTTATTAGAAAGCGGGTATCGCATCGTGACGTTACATGAGTACCTCGAGGCGACAAAGGATTTAACCACTCTCCCGCCGTCGAAAATGGCCGTGCTGAGTTTTGACGACGGCCTCAAGGTTCATATCGAAAATGTAATGCCTCTGTTTCAAAAATATGGACTAAAAGGGAGCTTTTTTGTGATCACTCGCCCCTTGACTGATCGCTGGCTTGCTCCGGTCCACAAAAACCACCTACTTCTTGCTGCGTCGGTAGAAGAAGACTCCTTGTTTTCTGTTGCTGATTTGATTACCGAAGCCACGCGTTGGCTCGTTAAAAACAGCGGGGTTGCGGCTCCTCTAAACACCGAGGACCTGATCAAAAAATATGCAGCGAT
This sequence comes from bacterium, assembly GCA_030697645.1. NCBI lineage: Bacteria > bacterium. The sequence continues at coordinate 65,035 of JAUYPI010000014.1, forward strand.
GTCTCCCTGGGACGACCAGACGACTGCATATTATAAATATCTGCTCAATGTTTTTGTTTCCGAACCTGTGCGCTCGTTACTTATTGACCACTTGTTTCGCGCGTTCTACGGCGAACTATCGGCGTGGGTTAGCAAATTTTATTTAGACAAAGAGGACATACAGCAGATGCAGCGCGCCGGTATGGAAATCGGCTCTCACTCACATACACACCAATTTTTGTCTTCGCTTTCCGAAGAAGCGCAGCGCGAGGAAATCGTTCGCTCTAAAATAATACTTGAGGAAATTTTGGGGGAGATGAGTACGTCATTTTCGTACCCGTACGGTTTAGGCGGAGCATACGATCAAGTTGCGATGGATATTGCAAAAACGTGCGGCTTCCGTGCAGCCCTGACATGCGAGAAAGGCTACGCCGCCGCGTCTCCGAGCCTACTCGCCATTAACCGGATTGACGCCAATGACATGCAGAAATATCTGATTACATGAAACCCGCCGGTTTGTCCGGTGGTTAATGCAATGTAACTTCACATGGTGTACAAAATGACAAAAACAGAATACGAAGAATATCAAAAGACGAACGGAGATTATGCTATAGCATCTTTGTTTTTTCTCAACGAACTGAAAAACATAGTGAGGAGTGAAAAACCGAGGAGAATTTTAGAGGTCGGCGTCGGCGTCGGAACAATACCGTACGGCATAAGAGAATTTCAAAACACGTTCGAGTATGTCGGAACGGAGAATTTTGAACCCTGCATCGAGCGGCTGCGCGAAAACGCTCCCTTTGTCATCCATGAACGGTTCATAAAAGAAACGAAGGGGGCGTTTGACCTCATCATCGTTGACGGACAAGATGCAGATACTCATGGACTCCCGCAACGATTGCGCAGGGGGGGGTAATCCTTGTCGAAAATGATCGGCGAGGCCAAGTCGGGGTGCTTCAGGAAGCATCGAGGAAAAGAACATTCGTATCCTACCGCAAGAGGCCGTTTTCGCTGCATAAAAGCGCAGGGTATACCATTTTCTATTTTGAACCAAACGCAATGGATTATATGCGGTGGATCACCGGCTCTCTGTGGTACAAGATAAAAACTCATCTGCAATTCCGGATCAACAGGGCACGGACCTTCGTTAAGTCCGCTCTCAAGTCATATGCATAAGGACGCCAAAACAATCGTCATTACCAGTTTTCACTCCTTAATTTCGAGAAATATTCTCTCGACGGATATCTTGAAACTGCTTCTACGAGACGGGGCGCGCCTCGTGATCGTGGTTCCTCGGCATAAAACCGTATATTACGAAAAAAATTTCGGCGGACCGAATGTTTGTATTGAAGGCGTCGACGCCAATCAACCAACGCGTTATTTTTTCGGTCTCTTCTTCAAACGCCTGTCCTGGAACATGCTCGCCACCGAGACCGTCGCCATCAGGCAAACGTACCAACGCGTCGTCAACAAAAAGTGGCTCCAGTACTATCTATTTTTTCTGCCAGCGCGTGTGCTGGCGCGCTCGTCTCTGCTCGTGCGCTTCGTGCGATTTTTGGATTACCATCTGTCGCCCAAAAATATATTTAAGAAAATTTTTGAGCACTATGCCCCCGATCTCATTTTTGCCACTGATATCCAGAACGAAAATGACGTCGCGCTACTGCAGGAAGCAAAAAAACGCTCTGTGCCACGAGCGGCGATGGTCAGATCGTGGGACAACCTCAGCCAGTGGGGGATGATCCGGATTGTGCCACTGACACTCATCGTCGCAGATGAGGTTTCAAGACAGGAGGCGCACGCGCTCCACTATATCCCCGAGAAACGCATCGCGGTTACCGGCGTTCCTCACTACGATCGCTACCGCCGCGGCCCGCAGGAGAGTCGGGAGACATTTCTCGCGTCGCTCGGTCTTGATCCGACAAAAAAAGTTGTTCTCCACGCGCCCATCGGCAATTTCTATGTGAACGACGCCGAGATTGACCGCGTGCTCCTCGAGTTACTTGCGGAGACCGGGGAAAATATCATCGTGCGCTTTCCGCCACTCGACACGGTGAGTAATATCGAAACTCTCCGTGCACCGAACGTGTATATTAATAAGCCGGGCCTCGCTTTTGGCGCCAACAGGTTTGCCGACCGAGAAATAACAGCCGCGGATGATACTTTTTTGATGAACGCCCTCTGTCACAGCGACGTGGTAACGACCGGACCCTCTACCATTGCGCTCGACGCGGCTCTGTTCAATAAACCGATTATTCTGATTCATTTTTACGCCGCGGCAAAAACGCACTGGGACAAACTCTATGGTTACGACTTTACGCACATCAAACGATTGGTCCGGAGCGGCGGTGTCCGGGTCGCAGAGAGCGAGGGGGAATTTCGTGATTTATTAAAAATGTATTTACAAAACCCTCACCTCGATGAGAGCGAACGAGGCGATATTGTCCGCACCATCTGCGGTCCATCAGATACAAGAGCGTCCGAGAGGGTCGTTCGTGCTCTTAGAGCCCTGTTGGCTTCATGACACGCTCTTTCACCGTCACGCGTCATCCCTTAAAAATAGCCCCACTTGGTCACTATGCTGATTTTTGCACATCGAGGATTAAAGTTGGAGCATCCGGAAAACACTATGCCGGCGTTTGCCGCGGCGCTCGAGGCGGGATTTGGCATTGAGCTTGACGTGCGGCTCACGAAAGACAGACAGCTTATATGCCTGCACAATCCGGACACGGAGCACGTGACTGGCACGAAGCTCACGGTCCGGGAGAGCACGTACGAAGAGCTTTCTCGGTTGGACGTACTGAAACCGGGTGTGAAAATTCCACGTTTTCCGGACGTGGCAGAGCAAATAATGGCGCGGTTTGGCCCAACACAGAAAGCCGCTATCCATGTGAAGGGCGACGAGCAGGGAGAGCAACAGATCCGCATACTGCTCGAGGCTTTCAGGCGTTGCGGCCTGCACGAAAAAGCCCTGCTCTTCGATCTCACATTCGAAACCGCCGAGCGCGTGCGCAAAGCCGACCCGTCTGTCGAAATTGCGATCTCGGTCGGCGAGAAGAATTATGCTCCTACCATATACACCTGGGGAGAGGCGCGGCAGCACCTCAATCTCTTCCACACGGTCTGGTGGGATGAGTGGAAAATACCGGCCAGTGAGTATACTGAGCAGCGCGCCCGGGAAATCCAGAGGGCGGGTAAAAAGATTTACGCGATATCGCCAGAACTTCACGCCGATCACGGCCACTCGCACGCTCTCCAGGGCTACGAGAAAGACTGGCGGAATTTCATCACGTGGAAAATTGACGGGGTGTGCACCGCCCACCCGCGAGACCTTGACGATCTGCTCGGGTTGCTATAGCGTAAATCTAGTGATTTCGCAGGGCTATGCCTTGACAAGGCAGCGAGCACACTCGCTGTTTTTTGGTTCGTACTTTCGGACAATCATAAAGAAAAGGAGTGTCTCATGGCAAACGGAACGGATCCGGTGCTTGAGAAAATTAAGGGTCTGAAAGAAGCCGGTGCGGCGGCGGTGCAGGCGGGAAACGTGGGAACATTCAGTGGGTTTCCGCCAGCGCTTGCGCAACGCATGAATGTTTCCTTTCTCGGCGACTTCACCAACGACCAGCTATTGACGGCAATAGCGAAGTCGGCTGAGTCCCATGGGATTGACGTTATCCTTGCTGGCCTTGACTTCCCGCTCCATGCCACTGTGCTTGAAGCTGATTGGAACGAAAATCTTGGCGACTGGTGCGAAATTTGCTCATTCATGTCGCAAGAAATTTCCCTTGTTGCTGACGGTTATCGTCACCACAAGGACTTGCTGTTTCAACATGTAATCCTCGATGGAGAAGGCAACTGCCTTTTGATGGCGGATAGCATTCCGACATGGCTCATCGGGTTGAGGATGGACCTCGCCACCGTATACAAGGCCTACAACCTGCAGGTTCGCCGGATGGACGACATCTTGCACGCAACACTCTGTAGGATTCGCAGTTATGATGGTGGGGATCTCTCCGCGTTTTGCTGTGGGATTGAGAAGCTCGAAGGCGAAACGTTATTTCAATGTCGACGTGTCCGCATCGGTTCGGCGCTAGATTTGCTATAAAAAGGAGCAAACAATAAATTTGATGTTGGGCCCCACAGCCATGCGCTGTGGGGTTCTACATTGTAAACGACCCTACCGGAGGGCAGGGCATTCCTGTCGGCACTCCGCGGTCTTCCATAACCACAAGCGAGGAAAAATAGAGACTTATATAAAGTATTTCGTGCACTTTTTGCCTAATCGTTCACTCTCGCACATTGGTGAAATGCCACAACTCTTTGAGAAGTGCCGCTTCTCTGGTCGGCGCGTCGAGTAATACTGAGCAAGCAGACAGGGGCGCCTCGCTCCCATGCGGCTCGGGCAGATACGCTCGACCATCGAGCATCTCGTTTTTTTCCGCCGCTATAAACCGTCCGCCAGGCCGAGACGAAAGTATCGACTCGTAGTAACCGCGGTACGCTTCAAGCAGAAAAATATCGACTGTCAGATTTTTGTACCGATCAATCAGGTCGAAGCACTCCTTGACAATATCTGCTCTCGGTCCGCCATCAATGATGAACACCGCGTGGCATTTCCGTCCCGCTTGAAGTGCTTCGAGCAATCCAGTAAGCGGCAGGCGAATATACTTATGCTTATTCGGCGACTCGCCGTACTGGTCTTTGAACCCCTCGTATATATACGCATACTCGAAATCAATGCAGTCGATTTTCACGCCATACTTCTCATCGAACCAAAAATTGTTCTTCCGGAACAGGAACTCGGCGATGAATCGTAGCGTTTTCATTTTCTTCTGCTCACGCTCGAGCCGCCGACATTCCGGAGGCACGTCCCATACGTTCTGCGATTCAGAGCGCAAAAATGCGACGTAGTCTTTTAGGGACCAAACGTTTCGGGCTGTTGTCCCACCCGGAAAATACGAGAGCATCCTCGCATACCAGAGCGGCGATCGCTCAACGGCGACGTAACGCGCGACAATGTTCGCCGTAATCAACTCGTCTACAAAGAACTTCGTTGAGTCCCCCGACCCGTATTCGATAATGAAATGCTCCCTCTCTAGGCTCGAATTTTTTCGCCGAAGCAGATGCGTGGTTATATACCGCACTGCAGTGGCGCTCATCAGAGGTATACACTCATGCGTAGTCATAATGTCATTTATTTTCGAACATTTCCGTGAGTGCCTCGCACCAACTGTGGAGGATCCACTGATGAGCGTCTTGAATCTCTTGGGTTGATGAGGATGGCACGATAATCTCATAGTCCGCGCGACCTTTCATCGCACCGCCGTCCTTGCCGAGGAGGCTCACGGTCTTGAGACGCTGTCGGCGCGCCTCGTCGACCCCCGCAAGGATGTTCGGTGAGTTTCCGCTCGTTGAGATTGCTATAAAAACATCGCCCGTTCTCCCAAGCGCCTCGATCTGGCGTGCAAAAACGCTCTCGAAGCCAACGTCGTTACTCCACGCGGTGAGGAACGACGTATCGGTGGTGAGCGCAAGCGCGGGGAGAGCGCGGCGTTTGCTTTTATTGAACGACCCCACGAGCTGTGAGGCAAAATACTCGGCGTGCGTCGCGCTCGCGCCGTTTCCTGCGATAAGCACCTTACAACCGCTCGCAAGCGAGGCGCCGAGACACTCCCGCGCAGACTCGACGCGTCCCAGGAGCTCCTCATCCGCTTGCATGCGCTCGAGCGTCTGAGACAGTGCATCAAGATATAGTCGAAACGTTCTCGTGTGCATAGTTAATGAATTCTAGCGGCAAAATATTCTCCCATCCACTCTCTGAATTGGCGATCGGGGCGGACGACGGTCTTAAACGTCTGCCCCACGCCACGCATCAATATCAACCCGAGATCTGACCCGACATTTTTTTTGTCCCTGCCGAGCGCGTCCATAAATGTATCGAAGTTACTGTCTCCCATGTCAAAACCCGCACAGACCTTCGAAAAAAATGCGCTGAGGTCTTCAAACAGCTCTTTTGAGATAAACCCCAGCTTCATCGAGATGAAATTCGCCATGTCCATACCGAACACAACCCCTATGCCGTGCGGTATCTTGTGGTGGGTCACGCACTCAAGAGCATGTCCGAAGGAATGGCCGTAATTCAAAACCTGTCTTTCATTCCGGTCGAATTCGTCCAGTTCTATAATTTTTTTCTTAATCTCGAGACTCCTCTCAATAACTCCCCGCAGAGTCTCCCGATCGGTGAGTGCGCGAACATACTCACGAACAAAGCGTTCGTAATCCCGCTCTCCGGAGACAATATAGTAGTGCAGCATCTCACCTAGCCCTGATTTCATATCGCGCTCGGGCAGCGTGTCGAGCCACGTCATGTCAATAAAAATTTGGTGCGGCGGATAAAAATTGCCCACCTGATTTTTGTAGCGTCCAAAGTTAATCGCTGTTTTACTCCCAATACAGCTGTCGCCCATCGCAAGGAGCGTCGTCGGGAAAAACGACCACGCCACGCCTCGATAAAGAATGGAGGCTACAAAGGCCGTCACGTCCTGTGTAATACCCCCGCCAATCGCGACAAGACGGTTGTTTTTCCTGAAGCCATTCTCAATCAGGTGCTCAAGCACCGACACGACCCCGAGATAACTCTTCTTCTCCTCGGTCGCGTCAAGGACAACGTGCCCGTGGCCGCGGACAAGAGCTCCGATCGTACGCTCGTACAGCTCGAGGACATTTTTATCAACGATCACAAAATCGCCCTCCGAGAGGCATGACGCGAGCGTAGTTGGTGCATCATCGACAAAAGCAGCCGTGTAATTATGGACCGAAGATTTTACTGAAAAAGTATGCAGCATATCTAATCCCTGTAATTGTAATCACCCGCACGAAACACCAAACCTCTCGCCATACCACCCACGTCTCATAATTTCGCGCATAGCGAGAGGTGTTTAGGAAACGCGAGCCTGAATAGAAAAACGCATCTGTTTCTGGCCCGCAGGCGAGTTATGCGTTTTTCGTCGCTGAGGCGACTATCATTTCCAAACACCGAAGCTCGAGCGCGAAATTATGAGACGTGGGTGGTTACCCCCTATACACTCACAAACCCCCCGTCGACGATAATATTTTGCGCGGTGATGAAAGTGTTCAGATCGCTTGTTAAGAACAGCACGACTTTCGCTATCTCGTCTGGTTCTGCACAGCGCCGGAGTGGCACTTTTGCGAGAAGCGCATCGCGCTCGCGGGGATCAGCAAGCATCCGTTTTGTCATCTCTGTCGCCACGAAGCCGGGCGAAACTGCGTTTACAAGGATATTATACGGGGCAAGGTCAACTGCTGCGGCCTTGGTGAGGCCAATCAGCGCATTTTTAGACGTTATATACGAGACGCGCTTGTCGCGTGCGACAACGCCAAAAATGGACGCGACATTAACGATGCGCCCGTATCCGTTTTTCTTCATCATGACGCTCGTCTCTTGTAGCAGCTGCAGGGGGCCAGTCACATTCACCTTCATCACGTTCTCGAAGTCCACTGTACTCGTCTCGCCAATTGCCCCGACCTCATTGATACCGGCATTGTTCACCAATATATCAACGCGCCCGTAGCACTCCTCTACTTCCGTCACAAAAGAGTCACACGAGCCGTCCTCGAGAAAATCCAGATGAAAGTAATTTGCTCGCCGCTCACGACGAAAAGTGAGACCCTGCGCGGCGCTCAGACGATCCAGGTCCGTGCCGGTGGCAATGACTTCTCCGCCAAGCGCCGCGAAATGCTCGGCAATACTTTTCCCGATGCCGCGCGTGCCGCCGGTCACAATAATTATCTTGCCGGTGAAATCAAATTGCATACGGCATCCCTGTGGGGTGCGCGTGCGGCGCAAGCGAAACGGCCGCGCTACCCCCGAACTTCTGCTGTATCCAGCTTGTAAGCATGTGGTTCAAGATCAGGTGAACGTCCTCAACCGGCCCGTACTCGCCCTTCGGCGTCGCCACGACGATCGGCACATGGCAGAGGTCCTTCAGCTTCCCGCCGTCAAACCCGAGAAGTCCGAGGACCGTCCCCTGCCTCTCGCGCACCCACTCTGCTGCTCTCACCACATTCGGGGAATTGCCGCTCGCTGAGATCACGACGAGCACGTCCCCGTCTCTGTAGTGTATCGCAAGCTGCTTCGTGAAGATGTCGTCATATCCGTAATCGTTGCCGACAGCGGTCATGGTTGACACATGATCCGTGAGCGGGAAAACCCGGTACGGCCGATTACGCTGCGCCACCTTCACCATCGCCATCCCGATGTCGTTCCCTATATGCGAGGCCGTTGACGCGGACCCGCCGTTTCCTGCCACGAACACCGTACTGTCGTGGACTCGCGCGTTTTCGAGTGTTTGCATAAACGCGCTGATCGCTCCCTGGTCAAGGGACTCAAGAAGCCCAGCGAGGTAGCGGAAATAACCACCGGCAAAGGCCTCGATGTTTTGACTCGCTAAAAATATTTTTTCCAGGTTATTCATACCCTTCCAGAGAGTACCGGTTAAGCTGGTTACAGGCTACGCATCAGGGTCCGCGATGCTAAATTTATCACGCCATGCTCGATCGGCGAAGTAGATCCGGTAGACCAATTTCATGGTGTCGAGCGCGTCTTCGCTCGTGCCGAACTTTACAGGAGCGCCGCCTTGTATGGCATCGGCGAACTCGTCTATTTCACGCTTCCAGGAATTATCATCCAGGTATTTAATGGTCTCAGAGCCCAGTGTACCCTGGTCCGAATCGCCTCGCCGCCCAATCTGCAGTGTTTCCTCCCCGTAGCTTTTTGAACCGGTCACGAGGCCGGAGAGCTTGAGATATCCCTTTTCTAAAAAGACATGCAGAGAAAAACCGTGTTCCCAGAGGGTGGCGCTCGAGTGGATCATGGCAACCCTCCCCCGCTCGTCTTTCATGATGGCGTACGCATTATCCTCCACGTCGTGGTTCCAAAAATCGTTCGACACAGCACTCCGCACCTCCCGAAACTCCCCACAGAACAAACGCATCAAGTCCAGCATGTGGATTCCTTGATCAAGGAGAATGCCCCCTCCGGCGTATTTTCTTTCCGATCGCCACCCCCCGGAAAACGGGACTACTTTGCTCTTCCCATACACCCCGCGTACGTTGATAATTTCCCCCATCTCTCCCGACTCGATAATCTTCAGGGCCGCCTGAACAGAGTCGTGGTACCGGTGGTTAAATCCATATTTCAAAATTAAACCCGGGTGCGATTTTTCTTCCTGTATCACCTCCTCAATGTCTTTGACCGAGCGACCGGGCGGCTTTTCGCAAAAAACATGGAGGCCTTGTTTGAGCCCCGCGATGGTCGCCTCCGGAGCAAGGTAGTTGGGGACAGAAACAAACAGAGCATCCAAGTCCTCTTTCAGCAGGTGTTGGTAGTCTCGATACGCCCGCGCGCCGCCCGCCTCCACAACGTCTTCGGGAAACGTTATGTCAGAGACCGCAACGGTCGTGAGCACGGGGTGCGCGTCTATAAAACTTCTCCGCCTCTTGCCCACGACCCCGTACCCGACAATGCCTACCCTCTTTTTTATCATAGCGTTATCTCTTGAAGTGTCGCCTCAAGTGCTCTATGGCACTCATGCCCATCGCGAGAACCGCTTCTTTGGAGTTGCCTCCTATGTGCGGCGTCGTTATCACGTTCTCGAGCGCGAGTAATTCTTTGTCCTTGGGAGGCTCCTCGTTGTAGACGTCAATCGCCGCCCCGGCAAGCCTGCCAGATTTTAGAGCCTGCGTCAAGGCCTCTAGCTTCACTATGGGACCGCGCGCGGTATTAATGAGGTGTGAGTCAGGCCGCATCATCGAAAGCGTTCCCTCGTTGACGAGAGCGCGTGTCGCTTCTGTAAGCGGCGTGTGGATACTTACTATATCTGCACGCCTAAAAATTTCCTCCTTACTGACCTCCTCAACCCCCTCGTCGCGGTAGTAATCGGCCTGATCAATAATATCGTTTACCAATATCCGGCAGCCAAAGGGCTTGAGCAGGCGAATGACTTCTTTTCCGACATGCCCAACGCCGATGATGCCGACCGTCTTCCCGCTCAACTCGAAACCGCCGCTCTTGTCCCACTCTCCGCGCTTTAATCGGGCTGATGTCTTAAAAAGATTCCGCGAGAGCGCAAGCATGAAGCCGAGCGTCATTTCTGCGACCGAGAGTCGGTTCACGCCGCCGGTCCAGCCAATCGTGATGTTGCGCCGCGCACAAGCCTCACCGTCAATGTTGTCGAGTCCGACGCCATATTTCGCGATTATTTCTAAATTTAGGCGCTTGTCTAACACCCCTTCGTGTATTCTCTCGAGTCCGACAATCGCCCCACGAGCATCGCCAATAAAGAATGCCAGGTCATCGTCCGCGAGCGCCCGATCACTATTGAACGCAGTATCCGGAAAATGTTTCAAGAGCTCCTCTCGCAACTCTTTTGTCCCGGAGAATGTCCGGGAAGTTACAACAATTTCACTCATGATGGCGACTTCACGTACGTTGCAATAAGGGGATCGGATTTCATCCGCGCGATGACTCTCTCGAGGTCCTCCGGCGTATCAACGGAGCTGGTATCTGTGTCCGTTATCGACGTCTGCAAGCGAATGCCGTTTTCAATAACGCGCAGCATGTCAACGGACTCTATTGTCTCTAGGGGCGTCGCGGGCATGCGGTTGTACTTTATCAGGAAATCTTTGTTGAAAAGAATAATGCCGAGCTGCTTTAACATCGGTATCTCACCTTTGTATTTCGCGTCCGATGGAATAGGAGATCGAGAAAGATAGAGCGCCCTCCCCGTGCCGTCCACTACCACCTTTACGGTGTTGGGGCTTTCAAAAGTCTCACGGTCCACGCGCGCAATAATGTTCAAGATATTGAGAGACGGATCGTCTAACATCGGCCGGATTGCTTTTTCGAGCATTTCCGGCACGACCATCGGCTCATCGCCCTGCACCATGACGACGAGGTCTATCGACTCGCCGGTCGCCTCTTCGATCTTCGCGACCGCCTCTGCGGTACGATCAGTGGCACGCTCGTGCGTATTCGCGGTCATCACCGCCTTCCCGCCAATGCTCTCTACATAATCAAAAATCTCCTGGTCGCACGTCGCCACATACACCTCGTCCATAAGCGAACAGAGGCTACTCCTCAATAAGCAATGCCCCACCATGGGCATGCCGTGGATTGGCGCCAGGGGCTTGCCTGGAAAACGGGTTGACGCCATGCGCGCGGGTATTATGCCAACAACTTTCATAAAAATTTACTCGCCATTACGGCCTTGCTATTTGACTTAACTCGGTCCTGCACGCGTTGCCAAGAAATGCCGCATCGAAACAGAAGGCAATAAAATTGTACCCCTTCGCGATCTTTTCTTCGACAAGCCGGTGATCCGGCGGCACCACATGGAAACCGACCCACTTGTCATACTGGAGCGCGATGCGCTCATAGTCGGCGAGCGCCGCCTGCACATCCGGTTCATTGTAGTCTCCCGGTTTGCCGAGCGAGCCGGAAAGATCATACGGGCCGATGAACGTGCCATCAACGCCCTCCACCTCGATGATCTCTCGCAGGTTCTTGATGGCGTCAATGTGCTCGATTATCACCACGAGCTTGATGTCTTTCGCTTTGCCGCGCTTATACTCGTCAAAAGAAAAGCCGTACCCTTGCGCGCGCGCAAGCCCCACGCCGCGCTTCCCTCGCGGCGGATACCGCACCGCCTCTACCGCTCGACGCGCATCGCTCGCGGAGCAGACCATCGGTACAATAATGCCGTCGGCGCCCGCATCAAGCACCCTCTTGATGATCCGTGGGTTGTTCTCCCCGACGCGCACGTATGCCTGCTTTCCTTTCGACTGGATAGCCGCGATTAAAAGCTGCGCTTCGGTATAGTCAATCACCGAGTGCTCCATATCAACGCACACCCAGTCGAAATCAGCCGCAGCAAAAATCTCCGCGATAGACGGATGCCCGAGCGTGATCCACGTGCCTATAGAGACAGGTTTCATGCGTTTTGTCTTAAACGATCAAAAGGGGGCGGCGTCAAGCACAAAACCCCGTGCCCTCTGCACTGTTCTAAAACCTGCTTCTGCCGCGAATGGTTCCCTTGCTGTCCGTACGCAGGAGGAAATGGAGAAAAAAAAGGTCACTCGTCCGAAAGGTCGAAATTAGTCTCCTGGAGAAAATACTCTAAGTCTCTGGGCGTTCCCAGACCATAGACATACTTCGGGAACACCGCCTTGATGCTCCTCCCTCGCGCAATGAGTTTATTGTAGAGTGGAGCCAGATAAAATTCATTATTCACATATTCTCCACGCTCGATCGCCTCGGTCGCTGCTTCAAGGAAATCGCTCCCCCTGCCAAAATAATACGCACCGATGTTGGCCCATGTGGAAATCGGTTGTTTCTCCGCCACCAAGTCAATAGAACCGCTCGGGTCAAAACGGCTAAAGCTCCATTTCGTGTCCCCTTCCGGAACCTCGAACACGGGAATAAACCCATCGGCAGATGGGTCTGCTGCAATCGCATTAAGAAGCGCGCCGCCGTCAAAAAAATGGTCCGAGTCGGAAACAAGAAGCGGCTCGTCGGCGACGATGTACTCCTCGGCGCAGAGCGCCGTTTCTGCAGCGCCGCGCGTTACCTCAGGGATCAACAGGACGTTGACTTCTTTCCCGTAGATTTCCTTAAGACGACGCACAAGGGCGTAGTCTCTTTCGTGCTCTTCAAGCGCTACGAACACGATGTCGCCCGCGCGTATCGCAAAGTCACTCCCCACCCGCTGTCCCCTGTGTGCCACAAAAGGCAAGGAGCCGGTGGCCCACCGCACCATCGGGTACCCGCGCACTGAAATAAACGGCTTCGGAATATGATACTCGGGATTCAGGTGCGCCTCTTTCTTAAACCGAGAACCCCTTCCTGCAATTGGTATGAGTAACTTCATATCATTTCCTCCTTCGGCTGGAACGCCTCTTATGTGGGCGACGTTTTTAAAAACAACTCAAGGTCCTCCGGCGTGCCGAGTCCGTACATCCGACGAATCGGAAACATGCGGATCTTTTTACCTTCTTGGATCAGCTCATTGAACACGGGGCAGACATAAAATTCATTGTTCGTACGAATATTTCGTTCGATCATTCGCCGTGCTCCGCGAACAAAATCTGCGCCGCGTTCGTAGTAATAGACACCGGCTGTCGCATCGTCGCTTATGGGTCGCTTCTCGGCAACTTCCACGACGTAACCGTTTTCTCCCCGTCTTGCAAAACTCCAGCGGGGATGAGTCGACTTAAAGGTTACGATTCCCCCGTCGCACTCTTCGTGCGCCATTGCGTAAAAAAATTCGTTACTGTTCCACTCAAGAAATTGGTCCGAGTTTGCGATCACCAACGGGCGGTCGTTTTCAATGTATTCGCTGGCCAGGAGCGCGGACTCGGCGGCGCCACGGGTAATCCCCTCGGTCTGCACGATCCTGCATCCCGGCGCGATGAGGTTCAGTAAGTAACTCAGGTGGTACTTTTGGTAGTGTTCTCGCTGTACCACAAAAATAAAGTTCCCCTCGGTGTTAAGGTTCTCTACGACGAGTTGAATCATAGGTTTCCCATGGACTTCGACCAAAGGCTTTGGAAAGGTGTAGCCCCGCTCTTGAAATTGTCTCCCCGCCCCTGCCAGGGGAATGAGAATGGTAAGATCCCGCCCCTGCCACTTCGGCACGAACTTTTTGTAGTTGGCGTCCCTGTTCGCTTCCGCGACGGCTTCAGTAATTCGCTCGTAGGTTACATCTGCTACGTCCCGTACGGGACACAAGTAAGCGCCCGCATCAACCGCTGCCTGCCGACCATAGTGAGAATCTTCAACAACAAGGCACTCTCTCGGCCGCACACCCGCCTTGATCATTGCGGCAAGATATATTTCAGGATGGGGTTTAGCGTTCGCGACATCCTGATTAGAGAGATAAAAGTCAACATATTCGAGAAGCCCTTTCCGGAGCAGCATCATTTTTGTCGACTCCCGAACCGAATTTGAGCAAACAACAATGCCGTATCCGTCGTCCCGCAGCCGCCTCAGGATTGACCGCATCCGCTCATCGTACGCCATCTCATTGATAAGCGCGCGCGTCTGCTGCTGTTTTTCCTGCCACACTTTCTCGTGCAGATCCGCAGGGAAACCCTTGTGCTCCGTCAACATCTCGAGTTTCTTTGATGTCGGCAGCGCGTCGTAGGTTGAGAGGTGCTCATCGTGAGTAATCGTGTACCCAAACTGCGCAAGTGCCCTGTTCAGGGCCTCGTAGTGCATGTCTCGCGCCTCCACCAGAACGCCGTCGAGATCAAAAATAATAAGCTTAAGCATAGGCGTGGGCATGGCAAGTAGGACTTATACAAAAGCTAAAATATGCCTAAAGTGGACACCGTTCGCCGGAGAAATATGGCTTGAATCGTGAATCGAGTGTAATTTTGCGTAGGTCCTGGCAAGGTCAAAACAATCATCATGAAACACCATCGGGCGACTGTCCTTTCCCTCTACAACCCCGTCCAGGACGCCCGCCGTGTGGCACACCAATTGCCACCGTGAGATAATGCCTGCACTATCGGCCTTCTTGCCGCACGTCAATTCCACTGTACCATCATGAACGCATTTCACAAAATAACTCCCGTTGTCATTGCTTTTCTTGCACGACTCGTTGAAATGCAGATTGCACTATACGAAAAAATCACCGGGAAGTTCCTTACCTTTCACCGAAGACCTATGTATGCAAAAGACGTTATAACGACGCCAATTGCGGGTTCTGACTATTCAAATTGCGCTATCGTGCTGCAAGGACCACTTCTGAAAAGCCATCATTTTACGTTAGAGACAGTCCGCATCTATAAAAAACACTTCCCTCAGGCACTCATCGTTATCTCCACGTGGAACAATGAAGATTCCTCGTACATCGATAAAATCAAACAGGAGGCGGTGGTATTGTTGCACGACAAGCCAAAGTATAACGGCCCGTATAATATCAATTTTCAAATCATTTCAACGTGCGCCGGTATCCAATTCGCGCGTGACAAAAAAGTGCAGTATATTCTGAAAACGCGAACAGACCAAAGGATGTATAATCCGTTTTTGCTTGAATCGCTAATCGATTTAATTACTCATTTCCCCGTACACGACGGATTCCACCAAAAAAAACGGCTCGTCGGCTTGTCGTGCGGTAATATGAGAGGTGACTATTATAGACTTGCTGACATGTTTCTGTTCGGCGATACGGATGATATGCTTCTCTACTGGGCGGTTGATCTCGTTGCTGATCAGAACCTTGAAAAAAATATCGCCCCAGAAGCATATTTATTCCGAGAGTATCTAAAAAAGATCGGCGGCAATCCTTCGTTGACGCTTCAAGATTCAGAATGCGCGTATCGCAAGCACTGTCTTTTTATCGATCCCGTGTTGGTCGATTGGTATTGGTATAAATATAAACGACATCGGGAATTTCGATACACGAAGTATAGCAACAAAACACAACGGTCTATATCGTTTTTAGAATGGCTCCACGTATTCGTTCATGATAAAAGTCGGCGTGAGTAACGGCCCGCCTCGAGACCGACGCGGCCTGTGTTGATGCGCGTTGAGATTTTGATTCGTCATCTGTATGGCTACGCAGATGCATCAAGAGCTCTGCAGATATCATCCGCAATCACGCATATCGGCTGTTTGTGCGCCCCTCCGAAAAATGCTTCATACTGCGGCAGGAGCTGCTGTATGACCGCCGCCCTGTCATGTATGATGGCGTCCGCGTGGCGCTTCAGTTCTTCGTAATTGTCTGCGGGGAGCACAAGACCTCGCGAACGATATGCGGCTCCCGCGCCTTCTTCTCCCGCTCCTCCGATGTTCCGCAACTCGATCGTTGGCACACCAAGCGCGAGCATGTCCACCGGCACACCTGAATAAAACGCGACGGCGAACATACTTCGCTCGCCGAGCACGAACGGGTGGGTAGAAGAATACCGCCAGCGTTTTCCATACATCGAGTTGTCGAACGTCTGCTCGTATAGGAGGGCATCGTTATTCTTCGGTACCAGCTCCGTCGGATGCAACTTCACCACAATCTTACAACCGAGATCATCGAAAGCAAGCCTCCGTAAGTCTTCCAATGCCTGTCGTTTTTTCTCTTTCGTGAGAAACTCGCTGTTCGCGGGTCGGGATATCAAAAAAATATAGCGCCCCCACGACTCCGGCATATCACGTTTTGATTCACGCAAAATCTTTTCAATCCAACGCGACTCGTGTCGCGGCACCCCGATGACTTTTATCTCCCCCTCGCCAAGTCCGTAATTATGCTTGTACGCGACGGTCTCGTGTTTTGAATACGCATACGCCACGATCCTCGCCGGCGCGCGTCGAATGCGTACACCGTCGCCTACGCTCTCAACTATGTTTAGTCCGTGCTGTATTGAAAAACATGCTGCTTTTTGAAAGTACCTTATGATGTCCCTACCGTCCACTTTCGTGAGCGCAAAAAGGTCAAAACAGAGCGCCGTGGTGTCTCGCCCGATGCGCGCCATGTCGGCATATGTTTCGTCAGTAGAGAGAGCGCCTAGACGCTGCAAAAATTTGTCGGCCATCAGGGCAACAGGTCGTATGAGAGGCCGGAGGAAATGTATTGCGTCCATATACCAAAAAACTGCTCGCACCGTGCCGATCATGCTGCTTACAGTACGCGAGCGTTCAGCGAGAGCTTTTGTTTGCGCGAAGCTCTCCGCCCTCGCCCAAAAACCGGCACGCGATTTATAAACGACCTCATCGAAGACCTGCTCGCCGAGGCGCATCGTCACTTCAGCAAGGTCAATTTCTGCAACAACTCGCTGCCGCGGAAGGAGCGCGGTGATTTTCAGGTCCGGCCGCCTCTGCTTCAGCTCAGAGAGTACGGGGAGCCAATTGTCGAGAATCCCCATACTCGGATACATGAGACACACGACGCGCGGCGGCGAAAATTTTTTGATATCTTGCATACTGCGAATTACGAAATTACGAGACATCCGATGTCCCCCGTTCCAGTCTGAATTTCCAAATTCCAAAAAACAAGCTCCAAACAAATCACAATACTCAAAATCCAACCTCCAAACACGACGTGCGTGTTTGAGATTTGGTGCATTGGAATTTGAAATTTGTTTGGAAC